>CBFDCK010000089.1:0-13082 GCA_965603285.1 uncultured bacterium | reverse complement strand
CGCTTTGTTGGATAAAAATGGCAATTTACTAGGTAACCCCCATCACTACCGCGATGTTCGTACAGACGGTATTCTCGATGAAGCTTTCCGCCTGATGCCCCGCGAAGAAATCTTCGCCCACACCGGCATTCAGTTCATGCAGTTTAACTCACTTTACCAGTTGCTGGCGATGGTGCAGGATAATTCCCCTGTTTTGGAAGTGGCGCACACTTTTGTCACGATACCAGATTTGCTTAATTTCTGGCTGAGCGGTGAGATTTCCAATGAATTTACCAATGCAACTACTACCCAATGCTTCGACCCCAGGCAGAATAGTTGGGCGATACCTGTGCTCGATGCCCTGGGAATCCCAACCCACCTATTCGACTCGGTAACTGATCCTGGTACTCTTATTGGGACACTTCTGCCTGTAGTCAACGAAGAGACGGGTGCGGGAGATGTCAAGGTTGTCATTCCTGCTTGTCACGACACCGGTTCTGCTGTAGTGGCTGTTCCTGCCCAGAATCAAGATTTCGCCTGGATCAGTTCAGGAACCTGGTCGATCATGGGTGCAGAAGTTAAAGAACCTGTATTGACTGAAAGGGCATTGCAATACAACTTCACTAATGAGGGCGGGGTATTCGATACGTGGCGTTTATCCAAGAATATCATGGGACTTTGGATCATTCAGGAATGCCGTAGGGCGTGGCAAAAGCATGGAAAGGATCATAGTTACGATGAAATGACCCTGCTGGCGACTGAAGCCAATCCTTTCCTAGCAGTGATCGACCCCGATGATGACGCGTTTTTCCATCCCGGTGATATGCCGCAGAAAATCCAAGATATTTGTCACAAAACTGGACAGCCTATCCCCCAATCGCACGGTGAAATTCTGCGGGTTGCACTCGAGAGCCTGGCGCTCAAATATCGCTGGGTGTTGGCGCGTTTGGAAGGGTTAGTGGATAAGGAATTTGCGCCCATCCACATCATCGGCGGCGGGACACAAAACCGCCTGCTCAATCAATTTACAGCAGATGCTACCGGGCGCACGGTGGTTACCGGCCCGATAGAAGCTACCGCGATTGGCAATCTACTCATACAGGCGATTGGGCTGGGTCATCTTGATACATTGGCGGATGCGCGTGAAGTTGTGCGCAACTCTTTTGATGTAGAAGACTATCATCCCCTTAATCGCAACGGCTGGGATGAAGCGTATAAAAGATTGTTGAACCTATTGGAGAATCAGGAGTTGCTATGATTCCTACCGAATCACAAATTCAATCTGCATATAAAATCGCCAAAGAGCGTTACGCCGCTTTGGGTGTAGATACTGAAGCTATATTCAAACAACTCGAAAAAGAATCCATTTCGCTGCACTGTTGGCAGGGGGATGATGTGGGCGGCTTTGAAGACCCGGACCGTGGTTTGAGCGGCGGCATTATGGCAACCGGAAATTACCCCGGCAAAGCCCGCACCCCTGACGAGCTGCGCGCTGATCTGGACAAAGCTTACAGCCTGATCCCCGGCAATCACAATGTTAACCTGCATGCCATCTATGGTGACAGCGACAAAAAGATGGATCGCAACGATTGGCAGCCGCAACACTTTGATCGTTGGATCGATTGGGCGAAGGCGAACAATCACGGCATTGACTTCAACCCGACCTGCTTCTCACACCCGATGGCGGACAGCGGCTTTACGCTGGCGAGCCTCG
Organism: uncultured bacterium; assembly: GCA_965603285.1. Taxonomy (GTDB): domain Bacteria; phylum Chloroflexota; class Anaerolineae; order Anaerolineales; family UBA4823; genus JAUWPO01. The sequence continues at coordinate 11,389 of CBFDCK010000089.1, read as the reverse complement.
ATGCGAACGTGCGTGATTTTTGGGTGCAGCACTGCATCAACTCACGGGAGATCGGCGGTTATATTGGCAAGCAGTTGGACAATCCCTGTGTGACCAATGTCTGGATTCCCGATGGATACAAGGACACGCCCGTCGACCGCACCAAGCACCGTAAATTGCTCAAAGAGAGTTTGGATCGGGTCTTTGCGGCGGAGATCAGCCATCCCGAATTCAACAAAGATGCTGTGGAAGCGAAGCTCTTCGGCATCGGTTCCGAGAGTTATGTGGTCGGTTCACACGAATTCTACATGGGCTATGCTGTTCAGAACCAAACCCTACTCTGTCTAGATGCGGGGCATTTCCACCCCACGGAAGTGATCTCTGACAAAATCTCATCGGCGTTGCTCTATGTCCCCGAAGTTTTGCTGCATGTCAGCCGTGGCGTGCGCTGGGACAGCGATCATGTCGTCACGCTGACCGATGAGTTGCAAGCCATCATGCAAGAAATCGTACGTGGCGGCTATTTGAGCCGCACCCATATTGGGTTGGATTTCTTTGATGCTAGCATCAATCGTGTCGCTGCCTGGGTGATTGGCACCCGCAATGCCTTGCGTGCCATGTTGATGGCGATGCTGGAACCCCTCGAGCAGATGCGTGCTTTCGAAAAGAGCGGTGACTTCACATCCCGTTTGGCGGTCTTGGAAGAGTTGAAGGGGATGCCCTTCGGCGCAGTTTGGGATTATTATTGCTTGCAGAATGATGTTTCTGTCGGTTTCTCGTTCATGGACGAGATCAGGGATTACGAAAAGACAGAATTGGCAAAGCGGAGTTAAGTCTTTTGCCCACAATCAAATTCTACGCCAACCTGCGGAAAATCGCGGGGACAAAAGAAATATCGGTAACGGGAACAAGCTTGAGAGGAGTCCTGAACGAGTTGGAGAAAGAAGTTCCCGCCTTGGGTGGAGTTATCCTGGAAGATGGTCAGATTAGCCCATACTTTGTCATCACCCTCAATGGGCATAATGTAGCAGAAATGGATGTGACTGTGACAGAAAAAGACCTTATTGCAATATTCCCGCCTATTGCTGGCGGGTTGACCATAGGAGTATTGAATGAATGGCTGGTGTAAACAAATATTAGAAATTGACCTGACAACGCAAACGCACAAAACGCACCCCCTGGATATGGAAATGGCGCGTTTGTTTTTGGGCGGACGTGGGTTGGGGGCACGTTTACTGTGGGACCTAGTCGGCCCCGAAGTGGATCCCCTCTCCCCGGAGAACGCCCTGATTTTCACAACCGGCCCCGTCACAGCCAGCGGCTCACAGACCAGCAACCGGTTTAATGTGAGCACGAAGAGCCCGTTGACAAATGGCATCTTGCATGCTAACAGCGGGGGTTGGTGGGGCATGCAATTCAAGCGAACCGGTTATGATGCCTTGATTGTACGCGGAAAAGCGGAAACACCGGTTCTGATTGAAATTACACAAGAGGGGGTGGCCTTCAAGGATGCCAGTCATCTGTGGGGTAAGGGCGTGTTTGAAACTACCGAGGCCCTGGGCCAAAACCGTAACAAACGTAATGTACTCTGTATTGGTCACGCTGGTGAGAATCTGGTGCGTATTGCCGCGATCATGAATGATAAAGAGCGCGCTTTGGCTCGCGGTGGTCCAGGCGCGGTAATGGGTAGCAAAAATTTGAAAGCCATTGTGGTGGAAGGGAAGGAGAAAAATAGACCTGCTGATCCGGATCAGTTCAAGTTCATGCTTTATGAAACTGGCAAACTATTGAAAGCCAGCCCTTTGACATCCCAGGCGCTGCCGGAATTTGGCACTGCGGTGGTGATGAACGTGGTCAACGAAATCGGTGCCCTGCCGACGCGCAATTTCCAGCAGTCCCAATTCGAATATGCTGATAATATCAGTGGCGAAGAAATCACCGATACCATTCTGGTAAAAAATCAGGCTTGCTGGGCTTGCCCGATTACCTGCACGCGCATCACAAAAACCAAAAGTGGTAAAGAAGGCGAAGGTCCTGAATTTGAATCTGCCTGGGCCTTTGGCGCCCAATGCGGTATCAATGATCTGGAGGCAATCACCGAAGCCAATTACCTATGCAACGATATGGGGTTGGATACAATTTCGATGGGCAACACCATTGGCTGCGCTATGGAATTAGCTGAAAAGGGCTTGATCAAGGACTCTTTGAGCTTTGGTCAAGCAGATAAATTGCTGGAATTAATTCAAAATACGGCTCATCGGCGCGGCCTTGGAGATGAATTGGCCGAAGGCAGTTATCGGATGGCGGAAAAACACAGTGTGCCGGAATTGTCGATGAGTGTCAAGAAGCTGGAGATGCCCGCCTATGATCCCCGCGGGATGCAGGGCCAAGGCTTAGTATTCGCTACTGGCAACCGGGGTGCCTGCCATGAAACCGGCAACATGTTGGGGCCAGAAGTGCTGGCGCTTCCACGCCTGATAGACCGTTTCGCTACTCAGGGCAAAGCTGGCATTGTATCTGTCCATCAAAATTCTGCGGCTGTAATTGACAGCCTGTTGTACTGCAAGTTTGCCAATATGGCAGTGGCCGAAGAGTTCTTTGCCCGCACGTTGACTGCTGTCACTGGCGAACATTTCACCGCTAACGACTTGATGATGGTTGGAGAACGCGTCTGGAACCTGGAACGTCTCTATAATTTACGCGAAGGGTTTGGCAAAGCAGATGACACCCTGCCAAAACGCATGCTTGATGAACATGTAGCAGAAGGGCCAAGCAAGGGTTTCACTGTCAAGTTAGACCCGATGTTGGATGAGTACTACGCCTTCCGCGGCTGGGATCAAAACGGTGTCCCCAGACCCCAAAAATTGAAAGAGCTCTCTTTAGAATTTGCAATCGAGGCTGAAAATGATTGACCAACGACTTTACGAAGAATTTCGAGATATTGGCCGCGATATTTTTGTAACCGGCCTGACCAGCTCCCACGGTGGTAATATGAGTGTGCGTGTGGGGGATAAAATTATCATCAAGCGCCGCGGGGCCCAGTTTGGACGCTTGAAGCGTTCTGATTTTGTGGAAACCAGCTTTCAAGGTAAAGACAGTGGCATTGTACTAGCCAGCACTGAATTGATCGTACATCGCGCCATTTACGAAAAAACATCGGCACTGGCGATAATCCATGCTCACCCGCGTACTGCCATTACTTTGAGTCTAAGCCGCGACGAAATTATCCCCATTGATAATGAAGGTTCTTATTTGTTGCGCAAAATTCCAGTAGTGTCGGTAGAATTGGCCTCTGGTTCCAACGAAATGGCTGAGGCTGTTTCTGAAGCACTACGTGAGTATAAAGTTATCATGCAACGCGGGCATGGCTGTTTCGCCATCGGTCAAACGCTGGAAGAAGCCTATCATTGGGTCTCAGCTCTGGAAGAAGTTAGCGACATCATTCTGGAGAACAAGTTACTAGGTGAAGAGATGGTCGAATACCGCAAGCACAGCGATTCATACACGAAGTGGTAAAGCGTGCCTCACCCTTGAGAAAACGAGTGTCTATTAGGGCAGCAACCCGGGCTGTCTCAATTGCTACCAGGTTTCTGTCCATTGGTTTGAATACTCATTCTCGGTTAGCGTTCGCAGAGCGTGGGGGAAGGCCACTTCACCTCTTTCGCGCCGCGCGATTTTTGCCTTGATAATTGAATTTCCTGCATCCAAAACCATAACGCTCATGATATTTCTCCTAATCTAAGCGCGCGTTTACGTTTGTAAACGGCTCACGTATACAATTGTTTACACCGTGTAGTAAAAACTGGACGCATTCGTACCCGAAGCGTGCTTTAGGGCTAGAATCCCCACGAGGGGTCGCGCTGCTCGCGTGTATCCCATCAGGGAGAAGCGTCCTTTAGGATAGCATCCCCGAAGGGGGCACACGCTTAAATAAGTCGTTCCACCAATTGAACTGATCCCCTAAAACAAGACACGAAAGAGAAAGCTTCTCCTGTGAGAAAATTAGAGCAGGAGGGGCTTTCGTTATGACAATATAATTCTGGGAAAAATCAAGAGACAAGAACTCAAAATTGGTATTCTTTATTTGAATACTAAAAAATCCTGTGAATGGACACGACAGTTTTATCCTTGGAACCATTTCCGGGCTATTTCTAATTCGCCGTTATACTGGACTGCACGCCCAGGGATTAATAACTCCGACAATCCAGGGAGATAGTACCATATTGCAAATCGTTGAATCGCGCTGATTTCATTTCTTATTTAACGTATTCTCAACTGACATAAGTACTTTGGCTTTTCTATTATATGTTGAATATTTGTAAATCAAATTCCTAAAATTGCTTCAATGAGCAACAGCCCGAATTAATGGTTCTTTTCGGGCTGTTGATTATTTCTATAATTTGGATTTTACAGAATGGTGACCAGTTGCTCTATTAGATTACTATCCCATCGGGGGGATAGCACCCAGTTGTTGCATCAAGCCAAGTGTATCAAAGTTGGGCCACCATTCAACAGCCTGACCACCGACAATTTTCCAGATATTGGCCATCCAGACAGACACTTTCTTCCCGTTGGGCGGTATCCCCATCAGTTCATTCTTGAAAGTGCCTTCAATAGGCATATGAATGGCTACCAGATCTCCTTCTGCGATTGTTTTCCAGCTTGGATGTTGGATATCCGGCATAGCTGCCCGAAATGCGGAAAAGAATCCTTTCAATCCCTCTGGACCTTTTATATCTTCAGGTGAAAGTGGGTTGTGTCCGATAAAATTCGGAGCGACGAGTTCATCTAAAAGATCCATGTTCCCATCGTTGAATGCCTGAGTGATTTTGTCAACAACAGCCTTATTTTCTTCTAACTTTTTTCCTCTCCTTTGGGTTGCGAGTTTGCGATTTAGGTAAGCTCACTATTGGTACAGTAATTCAACACTTGCATGTTCGTCTTTATATACTTTTATGTCATCCTCCTTTCCCAAGAAATTATTGGTTTTGAAAACTGGCGCGGCTACGTTCCGCCCTGACCAGAAGCGTACATCAATACAACTATTAGTCCATTACCGTTCGGGTTGAAAAGTTTATCTATTTCTGCTGATTCTTGGTAGTTCAGCGCTATAACATCAATTCCCCCAACCAGCGCAACTCCCCCAAACAACTGTATTTGTAAGAGATGGTTTCCCAGCATAATTCCACTTCTCGAAATGAATAAATTTGAATGTCTAGTAAGTAAAAATTATATCATTTAAAGTCAAGAAATACCTTTATGGGCCACTTAATCAATCAGAGATTGAGGCACATTATTTGATGTGTGATACCACTGGTAGGGAAGAAGCATAAGATTTTCACTTAAGGCTTGAATATTATTATCACTTTACATAATTTTTAATGCTACTTACGGTAATTATAGTATTGGCCTTGTGACCACTTTCGTGCAATATGTAATTCGCCGTTATACTGGACTGCACGCCCAGGAATTCAGCACTAATAACCTGCCGCAAATGTACTGGTTAATCTAAATTCTGCCATGGTTGGTTTCGCCAATCGTATACTAAACAATACGGTTTTTTGGAACAAACGATGGTCATGCTGGCTGATTCCTGATTCATGCAAATCACAATATGTATATCCTTTTTTTCATTATGGCCGATAACTCTCTCTTATTTATCCACCCAATTTTTTCTCACAGGCGCTGACACGGTACAGGTAGGGTCGTCGCCCCGCTAAATCCGCAGTATGAAATCATCACGCTCATTTTTGTTTTGCTAAGTTTGACCGTTGTCCGTATGCTGCTTGTGGCCATGGTCATGATCGGGACACGAATGAAACCCGCCTCAGTTATCATCCTGGGTCGTTTCGGTCAGCACAGTCTGCAATCTATCATGCTGGGTTCGATATTCTTGGAACTCAAAGATTAACTGAGTTGCGATACTAGCAAAAACTCCCCACAATAGCGATTTTCACTATCATAACATTGAAAAAAACCAGTTAGGGATCGTTACACCGTTCCGACGATGTGTGAAAATGTTCTCAAAAAAATGATACTATTCCCTTAACCGACAGATATGTTAAAAACCGAGCTTTTGACCTTCCCAGGGAGGCTCGGCGCCGGACTTAAACTCGACCACGCTGGGCCCCTTTAAGTTATGCAGCCTCCATAGGCCGTACAGATAACTTGCCACCAACAAAAGAATCAGGGCCGGCCATCCTGAAATCAATTGGACCACGCCTAGGGTCGCAGCTTCCCCCCGTTGAAAAAGCTGAAATTGCAACAGTGTGCGAAGGGCGAAAAATATCCCCCAAGCCAGGGTCACCTCGCTGTAAGCTGGACGCACCCGAGGATGCCAATACCACTCGAGCGGCCAGCGCCGGGTGATGAAACTGGTCCAGGCCACTAGAGGACGCTTGAGTATAATACTGGTAAGGCAGAGAAAAACGGTGAAAAAACCGCTGATTATTCCCGGCAAGAAATATCCCTGCGCCCCACCTACCAACCTGGCAATCAACACAGCTAGGATAACGCCCCCAATGCCCCCCAAAGCATATCTCAAGGGTTGGCGCTTGATTAGACGGTAAGCAGCAATGATCAAAGCAATGCCCAAAGACACCCATAACGCTATCTCGAAGCCAGCCAGTGCGTTCATAATTAAAAATACGATCGGGGGGATTAAGGAATCAGTCAAACCACCTCTCCCGGTCATCACCGAGCGAAATTCTGTAATTATCTCTTGGAACTTACTGCCATTTACTTCGCTTTCAGACATCATTTCTGTATGCCCTACTGCCCAGGAAAAAGCGACGCCAATCCCCGCCACTGGTTTGCAATGCAATGAAGGTGTACAGTGCGCCTGTAAAGAATCCCAGGATCATCATAAAAAATACCCATACGATGGATCGCGCGAGTGGATCTTCACGGTAAATGATCCAGCCAGAAAACAAGATGAAGCCTACATATAGGTCGACAATTGAAACAATTCCCCAGGGATTCGATAGTAATGCAGCACCATCTTCCCTGAAATTGCCAACAGTGAAACCATAGATGAGCACAGCGGTCATGGCTATCAAGCCTAGTAACGATATAACTTTTGCTACTTTCATAAAAACTCCTGATACATGGTGATTGTTGTTTGCGAGCAATGTTTAAAGGATTAGAATTATCCCAAAAATTACCTCAGCGATCACACTTATAATATTCGACTGAACGACAGATTTATCTACAAACATCGAGATAGTTCTTACAACAGCCACAACCAGATAAGCGATTCCCAAAGTTTGATATGCCGCTGGGTCATTGAGCAACAATACAGCAGCTCCAAGCCCGATAAAGAATCCTCCCAGAATAGATCGAATCTCTGTTACACCTCTTCCGCCTTTAACTTCTAGACCAGTGAAACCGCGAATCCGTAATGGCCAGAAGAGTGAAAACATTCCAGTCAGGATTGTGGCAATACCAGCTAAAATTTTGAGAATTTCTAGGATAGACATAGATTTTCCTTTCTAATTCAAATGTGGCTTCATTTTTCTTATACAAGTGTGGATAAAACTAAATATACATGTACTTCACGCTAATATTCGCGCATCGCACTTCCGTTGGGAATTCAAATGAATCCCTTAATATGGCATTACCCAGCCAAATAAAAACGGTCGTGATCGAGAAAGATTCAGTAATTATCTCAATCCAGTCAAAGGAGATATTTAAAAATTCATACCAACCTTTGTTATTCAGGTTTATTTCCTTTTCATTCATTACATTATTACGAGAAGGCCCTCCAACAGCTTATTTTGTGATAATAAATGCGAAACCGACGACACCAGGACCGATATTTGTTCCTAACACTGGAGTCACATCCACTGATAGTGGCTTTTCATCTTTCGGAAACAGGTGTTTTGCCCTTCGATATAAAGCTTGTGCCTCATCAGGTGCATTGGTGTGTACTAAAGCTATTCGTTCGAGATCGCCTAATTCGCCAACGAATCGAATTACCCTCTCTATTGCGCGCTCGCGTGTGCGCACCCTTTCTGCAACAGCTTCACCGGAATGCATGATCAGAATAGGTTTAATTTTCAACACGCTCCCCAAACGGGCCACTGCTGTATTCATGCGTCCGCTGCGTTTTAAAAATTCGAGCGTATCGAGGGCGGCAATGACATAAGTTCGTGAGATTTGATCCTCGAGGGAGGAAATGATTTCATCTACTGGCATTCCCTGAGCTGCAGCTTTTGCCGCCGCCAGGACTTGGAAACCGGTGCCCAGGCTGAGCTGTTGCGAGTCAAAAACCGTTACCGGCACGGTCAGGGTCTGCTCGGCCGCTGTGCGGGCCACCTCGATCGTGGCGCTCAGACTGATGGAGACATGGATAGAAAGGATCTCGCTGACGCCTTCGCTAGCCAGGCGTTCATAGGTTTGCCGAAAGGCATCTACGCCAGGTGTCGCCGTTGTGGGTAGTGGGTCACTGTCAGGCAACCGCTGGTAGAATTCCTGGCGTGAAATCTCGACTCCATCCAGGTAGCCCTGATCACCAAAGTTAATGTATAACGGAACAACGGTGATGCCATATTCATCCACTACATCTTGCGGTAGGTCGCAGGTACTATCTGTAACAATCCGAACACTCATGGTTTATGTTTCTCTGCATGTTTGTCATCAAACCCATGATAATATTATCATATTGCAGAATTATTTTCAGTATTTGTACATATATTGACACGCACAGACTAAACCCGTCGGTGTGTATTATCTTTGAAGATCTTGAACTCACTCAGCATGTCGAGCGGTTTATTTTTCAGGTGCCAATCAATGGTTTTCCGCGCTGGTATTTTCCAATGACACCAACAACCAATATCACCAGAATCACTCCAGCTCCAACCCAGGCAGAGGTGGCAACGGTGGGAGCGCTGGCATGTTCTTGAGCAATGCCAATATAGGCCCAAACGAGAACCAGGGAAAAGGCGATATCGGCGTGCCTGAGGCTCATGGCAGCAGAGATGATGACTCCAGCCGCCAGCATTATCACAGCCCAGGCTTCGGGGCTGACTCCCCACCCATTCCAACCAAGATAATATAGAAACTGAGTGGCATTGGCGATCGTCGCCACAGTAATCCAACCCAGATAAATACTGAAGGGGATATGGACACTCCATAGCTCCCCTCGGGAGACCTGTGCGCGCCCAATATCCAATCTGAGGTAGATTACGATAAGTGATAAGAGTATGGCGAGCATAGCTGCCAGCGTGAAGAGGAATACTTCGTAGTGCCATAGAAACAACCAGGTGATATTGGTCAGGCAACTTAATATAAATGGTAAGCCGATGCTTCGCAGTCGCGGATTCTCCTTCTGGGAGGGCAACGCCTGGAATATCGCATAAGCTAGAAGACCCAAGTAGATTAAACCCCAAATGGAAAAAACATATCCTGCGGGAACAAAGTAAATGTCAAAACGATCGGATATTTCGCCGGTATTCAAACCGTTTAATGGCAGAGCATTGGCAAGGATGTTGATGACAATGACTGCAATAACTGCTAGAACGATCAGCACTTGTCTAAGTGTGTCTTTGTTCATGTTAGAGTCCTCCTTATTTACCAGTTATCGAAAAACGTTTTTTGTGTACTTTGTATCTATCTGAAAGTTCAATTCTAATTCTACCAATGAAAAATGGAGCGGCTTAGGCAAACCGCTCCACTATCGCACTGCGGGTATTATGGTTACCAGTAATCGATAAACCCGAGTGCACGGTAAGGAGGAGAGAGAAAACTGATTTCCCCCATTAGGGAACTAGTACGGCATCGATAACATGGATAACGCCGTTGGATGCCTCGATGTCAGCGATGATCACCTGTGCATCATTGATCTTTACGGTTCCATCCATGATCATCACCATGACATTATCACCGGACAAGGTTTCTACTTCTTGGTCATCAAGCTCGACGACCTGGGCGGCCATCACTTTGCCGTCAACCACGTGGTAGAGCAGCACTTTGGTCAGCGCCTCTGTGTCGGCGAGAAGACTTTCTAGGGTGCCGTCCGGTAGTGCTGCGAAGGCGTCGTCGGTGGGCGCAAAGACGGTGAAGGGGCCGTCGGCCTGCAGTGCTTCGACCAGATCGGCGGCCTCAAGGGCGGCGACCAGGGTTGTGAAGCGACCATCTTCGACGGCGATGTCTACAATCGTGCGGGTCTCAGGCAGGAGGACAACGTCGATTACATGGATTACGCCATTAGAAGCCTCTATATCTGCAACGGTAACCATGGCATTGTCCACCATAACCGCATCACCATCAATCATAATATCCAGATATTGTCCAAGCAAGGTCTCCACTTTCTGACCATCCAGCACGACGACGTCGGCGGCCATAGCTTTGCCATCGGCAACGTGATAGAGCAGGACATCCGTCAATGATTCGGTGTCAGCTAACAGCGCATCCAGAGCGCCCTCAGGCAAAGCAGCGAACGCGTCGTTAGTGGGAGCGAACACAGTGAAGGGGCCTTCACCCTGTAGCGCTTCAACCAAACCGGCAGCATCTAGGGCGGTTACCAGTGTGGAGAAGTTCTCATCAGAGACGGCGATGTCTACAATTGTCTGATCCATCTCCTCCATCTCGGCATCGGCCATATCATCGGCTGGTGGGAGGATCACTGCATCGACGACGTGGATAATGCCATTGGAGGCCTCGATGTCAGTAATGACCACTGTAGCATCGTTGATCATTACATTTTCACCATCGAGCATCACTTTGACGGTCTTACCAGAAAGAGTTTCGACTTCCTGTCCATCAAGACCGACCACATCAGCTGCCATTACTTTACCGTCAACTACGTGGTAGAGTAAAACATTACTCAAGGCCTCAGTGTCGGCTAACAGGCCATCCAGCGCACCTTCGGGGAGAGCGGCAAAGGCGTCATCGGTGGGAGCAAAAACTGTGAATGGGCCCTCACCTTGCAAAGCCTCGACTAAGCCGGCAGCCTGAAGGGCTGTCACCAGGGTGGTGAAGCGACCGTCTTCGACGGCGATGTCAACAATCGACGGGGCAGCTTCTGGGGCTGGCTCTTCCATTGGCTCTTCCATGGGCTCCTCGGTCGGCATGGGCGTCGGAGGGATCTGGGTGGGTTCGGTTGTCGCCGGAACACTGCAAGCGGCGAGCAATAGAGCTAATACGACAAACATTGAAAGGTACTTATATTTCTGCATGATTTTCTCCTATTGAACATAGATTGTAAAGATATTGTTCATGTATTATATGCATATTGCATTATTTGTCAAGGTATTATCAAGGTTTTTTGATTAGAACTTTTTAATCAAGCCATGTCCGCTAGAGTTTTTAAAAAAAATGTATGCTACTCTCACGTTATCGGGTAGAACTTCATTTTGTCCGGCCTCAGACCTGATTGGACAGAAAGGGTAAGGAAATAATGGAGGCTTTT
>CBFDCK010000088.1:0-13153 GCA_965603285.1 uncultured bacterium | reverse complement strand
GAATGAAATCCCAAAGTCAACCGAGGCTGACCTTGCACTGTGGATCATGGATTATCTCAGTTACTTGCGTCTCTCAAATCAAAGAAACTCCGAATCAAATGACGAAGAAGCTAAATTGACTGCATCGAAATATCTCATAAGGAATTATCCGACTCCTGCGGTTAAGAAAATGCTCAACGTGTTAAACCGTATCAGCTGGTTGGAAAATTTAATCATACAACAAGAAAAGGTCTTATTCTTAGATGAGACGCAAATCCATAAAATCAGACCGAATGCAGAAATCAGTACGACACTGCCAGGGCAATATCAACGTATACAAGAGCATATTGCTGTTCATCGCTGGTATTTAGGAGAAAGTATGAGCAGAGAAGTTTCCAATGAAGAAGCGATTGCCTCATGGTATGATAAAGTTTACCAACCATTGGTAGAAATAATTCGAGAACAAGAGGTTCTGAAGGAATTTCCAAAGCGCACAGAAACAGATCTATATTTATGGATCATCGAACATCAATGGTATCTACGCGAGACATTTGGAGACAACATACCTGTAAAGGATGCAGTAAAACTCTTTACTGATGATTACTCTGAAAAAGCTGCAAAAAAACTGCTCAAGGCTCTGAAAAAAATAAAAAAACAATAAAGCTTCTGAACAATATTCAAAATTGGAGACCCATCAATGACACTACCCCGCTTGACATTCTTTTGTGAGTTGGAAGTTGATCCCTTGGAAGAGCTTATAAATGAGGAAACCATTCAGGAAATCGAAGATCTGAATGGAAGTGTAGCATTGGGCATCATGGATTTTAGTCCAAGAAGAGCTGGAGTGGTTCGACGATTAAATCAAGCCGGAATTCCAGTGATAGGATGGTTGCTGCTTCCCAAAGAGCAAGGTTACTGGTTCAATCTCAAGAATTATACGCTGGCTCATGATAATTACTCAGCATTCAAAGATTGGACTGAGGCGAATGGATTGCTATGGGCGGGGGTAGGTCTGGATATCGAACCGGATATCATGGAGCTTGAACAGCTGTTTGAGAGCAAGGGGCAGATGCTGCGGAATATGATACGTCGCTTGTTCAGTCGTACGCAGCTCAATGATGCCAAGATGCACTACCAGGATTTGTTCGCACATATCAAAGCCGATGGATACCTGGTCGAGAGCTACCAGTTCCCCATTATCGTTGATGAACGTAAAGCACGTTCGACTTTTATCCAGCGAACCTCTGGTGTGGTTGATATTGCCGTGGATAAAGAAGTATGGATGATTTACACAAGTTTTGTCCGACCGCATGGAGCAGGAATCCTGGGGAGTTATGCGCCGGAGGCACAAGCGATTGGGATCGGTAGTACAGGTGGTGGTGTGGATATTGGACTTGTAGACATGCGACCGCTTGATTGGGATGAACTTTCTCGAGACCTGCGTTTAGCCTGGTATTGGTGTGATGACTTGTACATCTTCAGCTTAGAGGGATGCATTCGCCAGAGATTTATGGGGCGCTTAAAGGAATTCCAATGGGATTATCCGATTTTACTGCCGGAGGATCAGATCAGGCGCGTAAATGGATGGCGGGGCACCATACGTTCCGGTTTGTGGCTTTTTGCACATCCGCTGGTTCCACTACTTACGGTCTTTGGTATATTTGCGCTGTATAAGGGGGTACAGCGGGCAATGAAGGAGTAGCGGGTCCTTATCAAGGATGACATACCAAATAGCACATTACTCTGTCCCGGCGTTGATGGAAGCTACAGCAGAAGTCGATTGAATCTTTTAAAGCCTAGATATTCAACCAGCGGGAAGCGTGGGCTGGCAAATCCGACAATGGACCGACCTGAACGGTGCATTGGGGCAGTGATTCGATAAAAAAACGACCATATTTTTTGCTGATAACACGGCGGTCGAAGATCGCAACAACGCCGCGATCATTCTGCGAACGGATCAGGCGCCCAAAACCCTGTCTAAAGCGTAAAATCGCTTCGGGAAGAGAATACTGGTAGAACGAGTCATCAAAGCTTTCAGCCCTGGAAGCGATGATCGGATCGGAGGGTACGTCGAAGGGTAGTTTCACAATCACCAGTACAGAGAGAGCCTCACCAGGAACATCTACACCTTCCCAAAAGGCGCGCGTTCCCAGCAATACAGCCCGTTCGGAATTCCGGAACGTTTCGAGCAGGGCGTGGGGCGAAGCACCTTCCCCTTGAACATAAACCTGAATATCTTGTTTTGCAAGAACCGGAGTAATTGCCCTTGAGGTTCGCCGCAGTTGGTCGTATGATGTGAATAAGGCAAGGGTGCGACCGCCTGTTGCCTGGCACAATCGGATCAAGCCTTGCCCCACAGCTTTTTGATAACGTTGACGGTCATTTGGCTCTGGGATATCGTTTACCAGGTAGAGCAAGGAAGCTGTTTCAAAATCAAATGGTGACCCGAGCAGAAGCTCATATGCATCTTCAGCGCTTAATCTGCCACGTAGATAGTCAAACTCCCCGAGTGTTGTTAATGTCGCAGAGGTTAAGATGACCGCAGACTTTTCATGCCACACGTAGCGTTCCATCAGCGAACCAATATGTAAGGGGGCAGCATGCAGTGCAAGTCTAGAATTGTTTTGTCCTTCTTCTGCCCAATAAACTCGATCAGTTACAGGTTCAAAGACCAGTGCACTTACCTGGTCGTTGAAATCGCTAAAACGCCGGTAAATGTTCGAAAGCGTACTGTGGAGTTCTTCGTCTCCTTCAGGGAATTTATCGTTCACTTCAGCCACACCCTGGGTAATTTTTGCCAATGTATTAATCAATGACTGTAGGGCGTTTTGGGCTTCATCCCATGCAATTTCAACATCCGACCAGGCGGGTTGTGAACGAGTAGCAGTAATGATCCGTTCTCGATGGGAATACATACCCACAGGACGTCCGTCGCGCTGTTCACTTAAGAAGAGCTCGATGTTTTTATAGAACTGGCTTAAAAGATTTTGGAATTGGAATGCCTGATCTGTGGCGTGTTGGACGAGGTCGTTGAAACTTGCGATTTCGCCTGGTTTTAGAACTTCATCAATCTCATTTAACAGCCACGCCAGCGCACCCGCACTTTTACCACCTAGTTGGCGTAATAATCGCTCCACATCATTTTGAGTAACCTGGTAGCTTAATGCGTCGGTTGTGGCGTCCTCCAAATGATGGGCTTCATCTACGATGAGGTACTCATATTCAGGGAGAACTCGATTGCCCGTCGCGACGTCAGCCAATAACAATGCGTGATTGACGATCACCAGATGGGCGTTTTGAGCGGTCCGGTGGACACGGTAAAATGGACAGGCTCCGTCTGTGTGTTTAAGACAGTTTTCGGTTGTGCAGGCTTCATCTTCGGAAGAAAGGCGCATCCAGGCTTGGTGTTCGGCAGGACCGTTAAGATTGATTTCCCCCCGGTCGCCTGTTTTCGTGACCTGCAGCCAGACCAGCACTTTTGCTATAACGCGCAGTTCGTCAACAGTCTCTGGTCCACGCCGGCGCATATTCTCCAGACGTCGTGGGCATAAATAATTTGAACGACCCTTAAGAACTGTTGCATGTAAATCAATCTTCAGGATTTTTCGCACGTCGGGAATGTCTTTATTGATCAATTGATCTTGAAGATTGATTGTATTTGTTGAAATGACGATGCGCCTGCCATTTTGGACAGCCCACAATGCGGCGGGTATGAGATATGCTATGCTCTTTCCGATACCAGTGCCGGCTTCTACTAATAAATGGCGCTGCTCGGATAACGATTCGGACACGGCGTTCAACATCGCTATCTGCTGGGGGCGGTATTCGAACTCGGGGAAATTACGCCCAAACGCGCCGCCGGATTCCAGCAGGGCAGCGACTTCTTCTGTATCCAAAGATATGGTTTCTTCAGTAGGCTTTAAAGGTGGAGGTTGATAATCGAGGTTATCTGTAAATAATGGTCCCTGAAAATGATGCTGGATGGATTGAGGTGATACGATCTCAGTGGACCGCTCTTTGAGAACCTGGCGGAAAGCCCAGTAGCCATTCCAATCAAGCTTTTCAGCCATTCGAATGATCTCGGCGAGCAGGTTGAGAGGAAGCTCGTTAGCTTTGTCCCAAAGACGTAATAAAATGCCCCTTGTGGCATGTGCGTCGGCGAGTGCCCGGTGAGTGGCCGGAAATGGTACACCAAGAGCCTTTGTAAGAGCGCTCAGATTGTACCGGCTTGCGCTAGGCAGTAAAACAGCTGCTAATTCGTAGGTATCAACAAGCTGATTTACCTTCAAAATGCCACCTCTACGAAGGAAGGAAATGTCGAATTTTATATTATGACCAACGATCGGGGAATCACCCACGAAACCTGCTAAATCCGACTGCATATCTTGAAGCGAGGGTGCATTCAGGATCATTTGGTCGGTGATACCGGTCAATTGTGTGATGAAGGGTGGGATTCGGCGTCCTGGGTGGATTAGGGTTGACCATTCATCTTCAACCCTGCGGTCGTTGAATCGTACAGCACCGATATCAATAATGGCATCTTTAGCTGGGTCAAGACCTGTAGTTTCGATATCCAGGGCAACTATTGAGTCCATGATGAGAATTATACCTTGCAACTTATTATTGTTAGTTTGCTAGTACTGAGTGAAAATGATCCCGATGTAAGCCATATTGATGAGTCTTTCAAAGTCCTTCTTTGCGCTCAGGGTAAAGCTCAGGACAAGGTTTCAACACACTCGAGAAGTTCAGTAGTACTACTTCTGGATAGCGACTGGAACATCATAATAACGCCGCAGCACATCTGCTGCTTGATCTTCCTGTGGTCGTGGGAATCTGAGCTGCGAATAAAAAAAACATCCAGAGCTCTTAGAACTCCGGATAGAGCTTGTGGTTAAACCGCTGTTGGCTATCCGTTGGTGGGGGCAAGAACTTTTTGTAAGGCTTCGATTTGATACGTGCTCAGCTCTAAATTGGAGAGCAATGCCTCATCTCGAGCTAAAATACGCTGACCTAATCCCGAATGCTGCCATTGTTTTAAATCCTCCTCAATAGGCGAGCCTATAATATCTTTACGGATGATTTTGCCATCTGCCATGACTAAAACCCTCTCCGTCTGGCGGGCGACATTTAGGTCATGGGTCACCACGATGAAAGTGGTACCTTGGCTCTGGTTCAGGTCTTTTAGCAGGTTCATCAACTCCTGACCGGCTTTTGTATCCAGGCTGCCTGTTGGCTCATCGGCGAGCACCAGGGGAGGATTGTTCGCCAAGGCTCGGGCTACGGCTACTCGCTGTCGCTCCCCGCCGGACAACTGATTTGGGAGGTGGTTCATACGATCCGACAGATCGACCAGTTCGAGTAGTTCCTCGGCCCGTTTTTTGCGGGCTCGCGCTCCAAGATGTCCCATCATTGGGACTTCAATATTTTCACGTGCATTCAGGGTTGGTATTAAGTTGTGTAATTGGAATATGAAGCCGATTGTACTTGAGCGGAAGTCATCCTTATCCCGGATTTTCGTAACCTCATGCCCGTTTACGTACACTTGTCCGCTTGTTGGTAGATCTAAAGCACCGATAACATTCAAGAGCGTGCTTTTGCCACTTCCACTTGGTCCCATTACGGTTACTAACTCGCCGGACGTAACTCGTATGTTGACGTTGTCAAGGGCTCGGATTTCGTCACCATTGCGATAAATTCGCGATAGATCTATTGTTTCGATTATCCATGTGGTTGTATCGCTCATGATTTCTCCAATAAGATCTTCCCGATCAATACACGTTTCGCTAACGAACATTGTCATAGGCATGGACTTAGATTTCTAATCAACCTGAATGTCAACGAAGGCGGTCATGTCCCATCTCAGTTGTTCCGGGATTTCATCAAGCAAAATAATTACCATGTAATTTACGCCCGAACCTGCGGAGGCTTTGGGAGCGATGCTGTCGACGGTGCCATTTACGACCACATCTGGAAGTGCATCGAAAGTAACGATGACAGGATCTGCGACCTTGACCCGTGCTGCGTCGATCTCGTTTAGATCAGTTGTCTCCACGCGTAAATTCTCAAGGTCTGCCAATATCAAAACAGGTTGTCCTGGCATGACCCACTCGCCTGCATGAATTAGAACATCGCTCACCGTTCCGTCGAATCGGGAGAGCAGTTCTAAATCCTCAAGGGCTGCTTTGGCAGCATTCAGCGATGCATTTGCATTGTTCAGACGAGTTTCAGCTAATTTAACCTCAGCCGGATCGGGACCCTCTACGTAGATGTCGAAATCCTCTCTAGCTCTTTTGAGATTGGCTTCGACTGCTTTTAATTCGTTCTCATACTCCAGTCTTTTGACAGCTGTATCGTAATCGCTTTGCGCTTCCTCCAAATCTTCTTTGAGGTTTTTACGAGTTGGATTGCCGGATGATATGTGTTTATACGGTTCAAAAGCTGCGCGTGCCTGATCCAGCTTTTCTTTCATCAGATCGAAAGCTTGCATTGTTTCCAGGTCTGCCTGGCTGATAGGTACTGTAAAATTATCTAATTGGTATTGAGCGTCTCGCACCTGCCTGGCAGCGACTGCTACCTCCTCCTGCTTTTGAGAGAGGATGGTTTCAGCATTTTCATGTAAGTCATCCAATGCTTTTTCCGCAGATGCGACATCAAATTCTGCTCCTGTAATCGCCGCCTGCAGGTCTTCCTTGCCTTTCAAGCGTACTAGCACCTGTCCTTCATCAACTTGATCGCCATTTTCCACAAAAACTTCATCCACAAGCCCGGCAGTGGACATACTCAATGTCGTCCATTCGGCTGGGATAACAATTCCTGTTGCGTTGATAAGTGGTGCAGATTCCTCAATCTCAATGGGTTCTTCTGTCGGAGTTTCTTGAGATGGGAACACACTGCACGCCGCTGTTAGAAAAACCAGTATTACTGCCAGGCAGGTTGTTTTTATAAGGTTCTTAATTTGAGGCATAGTTTCTCCTTCAATAATTGTTTGATATCTATGTGTCGTAATCTTGTTTTTAAAACATAAATTTCCCAGATCTTTGATAATTCTAGATAATTTTATTCATACCTGAGTGCTTCGACAGGCTGCAGACGCGTAGCCCGGTATGCCGGGTATAGACCACCCAATAAACCGAGCATCAGCGCGATGAAGATAGCGCGCACAAACACCTCCCAATCCCAAATGGGTGTCAGGAAACTGCCGACCATCGGCACCTGTTGCAACAAGAAAATCATCAGCAGTGCGGTTCCAATTCCAGCGATTCCACCTAACAATCCAATAAGCAGCGCCTCTTTCATTATCAGGCTCAATATCGAGCGCCTCCGCCAGCCTAAGGCTCTCAGGACGCCAATTTCACGCGTACGCTCAAAAACAGACATCAGCATTGTGTTCAGCACTCCTACACCACCGATCAGGATTGCAAGGAATGAAATCGCGTTTGTCATTGCTTCTGAAGATTCCATATCGGGAAGCTGCTCGACAAAATCTCCGGCTAAGGCGGCGTAAACATCCGGGAATTGGCTGTTGATCTTAGTCACAACCCCCTCCGCCTGGGAAGGATCGTTTAATTTGATCGCATACATTGATGATTTGCGCGGCCGACCGGCGAATGACTGAGCATCCCGAAGCGATATAACACCACCCAGTTCTTCCCAACTTATGCCTGACTCAAATATACCTGCGACTTTATACCTCGAGCTGCTTAAATCTAAATTGTCTCCCACACTCAGTTTGAGTGTATCTGCGATTGTGTGTCCTAAAATGATCTGGTGGTTGCCCGAAAGCGGGTTCCCCTCTACGATCTTGAAGCGTTGGATCGCCGCTTCGTTGGGGTTATATCCTTGCAGGATAAAAAACCCCCCGGCTTCTGGCATCATTACTGCGGTAAAGATCATACCGCTGGCGCTTTTTACTTCAGGCATGGCGGCGATCTTATCCCCGGTACGCTCATCAACAGCGCTCAAGCTGGTATCGGCGATATCAGCCTGGCGGACCATGATCTCGATATTGTTACCGGTGAACATGTAGGTGAATTCTTCCGATATACCCCGGATCACACTTTCTATGGCAATGATAGAGCCAACTGTTAAGCCAATTGCGGCCAGGGTGAGAAAGGTGCGGGCGGAGCGCTGCACCAGACTTTGAACTGCCATTCCACCTACCGGCAGCCTGTGTACTTTACTCCCTGAGCTACCGCCCTCGTATTGCAGCGCTTCCACAGGTTGCATCCGTGAGGCCCGCCAGGCGGGATATAATCCACCCACTAAACCCAATAAAATCACAATAGAAAATGCTTGGATCAGCAAGTCGGCATTGATGTTGCTTGTACCGCCTCCTAAAAGTACGGTTTGTCCGGATAACAAATAGAGAAGCAGCCATCCTAATCCAACACCGATTACACCACCGATAACGCTGACCGCGATCGATTCGCCCAGAATCAGCCACATAACCCGCGTTTTGCTCCAACCGACGGCGCGTAAAACGCCAATTTCGCGTGTACGTTCCATCACAGACATTAATTGAGCGTTCATCATTCCAACGCCGCCGATTACGATCGCCAAACCACCGATCGCCCATACGTAACCGCGTAACATATCGCTCATCGTTTGTTTGTCGGCGAATTCCTCAATTCCGGAAAGTGAAAGATCGGGGTACAGTCGTTCAACTCGCTTTATGAAGCGTTGGTTCAGGCTGGTATCTTTCAGACGGATGTAGAATAAACTGACCTGCCTGGGCTTACCGACCAAAGCCTGCGCCTCGGAGAGATCCAGGACCGCACCGCTGTCCTCGAATACGTCCCCAGTTTGGTAGATGCCGACAATACGGAAAGCGCTGCCCGTAATTCGCAGTGTATCTCCTACGTCTTTATCCAGCACTTCTGCTGCGCTCGAACCCAACAATATTGGTTTGGGTCGTGCTTTTTGGGCTTCGTGTGAGTTGAGATCAACGCCATCGACAATCTGAAAACGCCCTAATATAAAACTGTCTTTTGGGTATCCGAAAACGAAGAAAATCGGTTCCCCCTCAGTCTGTGTAAAACCTTGGATCATTCCGCTCACTTCAGCAACTTCTGGAGCAGCCAGAAGTACTGCCCCAACAGATTCATCGATGGAGCTGTAGCTGATGTCGAAAGTGTCAGGTTGGCTTAGGATTAGATCCGCCTTACTTCCGGTAAGCATAGCGTTGTAACCTGTTTCAAGTCCGGCTGCCAGAGCACTTAAAGCTACAATTGCCGCTACACCAATGCTGATGCCCAACACGGTTAGCAGCGTGCGAATTTTACGACGGAGCAGGTTTTTGAGTGTCACGATGTCACAATATCTTAGTTCGGTTCACATAACCCTAGATAATATTGGGTTTCTTTACAGTTCTCTCATTTCAGGCATGGTCAGCAGGTGAAAGGCAAGCGTTTCCATATCACGTGCTTTCCCTGATCCCTCTGACTCCTCTTTAATTTGTTCAAAATGTGAGGTGAGCAGTTCGTGATTTCCAAGGTATCCGCTCAAATCTACATCGTTTGAAAGGATGTCTTTTAAACCGATCTTTTCGTAAACCGCGCTGACCAAACCGTATCCCCAATCCTCGGTTACGCCCAGTTCGTCAGCCAGGTCGCGCCTTTCCATACTGAATAGAAACGCAAGACGAGCGACGTGTGCCTGGTGTGGGGTGAGGTTTTGGACCGCGTAACGTCCCTCTAGCATAATGCACGGTTTTGGAAGCGTGAAACTGAGGGACGATGATAAGGCCTGGACGCTATCTGTGATAATCCAGTTCCCTGCTACAGCCAGAGCCACTGCCCAGGCTAATGAATTGAGGATTTCCCCTTTTAATATGTACCCTCTGAAAAATGGATCTGTCAGTTGAACCAGTACGCGTCCGTTGGGTTTGATGCCCGTGCACAGGATGGCTGGGAAGCGATTGGACGATTTTAATGCCCTCAGTATGCGCGGAATCCAATTTTCTCCACCTGGAATGTCAGTATCCAGGAGTATTAAGTCGATTCGTTCAATTCTCCTTTCAAGAATTGAGATTATCTCTGACGGTTCTTCTACCTCACCAACCACGCGAGTCCGCAAATCGCGAGCTGCCAGCATCGACATCCAATTCCGTGCAAAGGGATCATCTTCAACAATAACAACTCGTATATCTTCCATATGTTATCCTTCCTGTTTTGGTTTAGATTTAATTGGCTTCTAGTAGTTAGTCATAATGGATCAGATGAAATGTCATAGCAATGCTAGTCCTGACCCGGCGATAGATTCCTGAGTATGACATAAATCAGGATCATGTTGACTAAGTACTTGCTACTATATCAAGATCCGAAGGGTTTATGAAATTACCTTAGAATTATCCAGGCAACTACGGCATTGCCCACAGTAATATTATACTTCCCCAAAAGCTTTCAGGATACGCACCATATGTTTGGCGTGTTTCAAGTACAGATCCAGACGCAGGTTTTCATTTGGAGCATGAGCCAGTGATCCGGGATAACCGGGACCAGCGGTAACGACCGGCAGTTCCAACAAATGAACAAATGGGTAACTCGGACCAGAACCGCCTACCATAGGAACGATTTGCATGGGATGATCGTATACGGGTTCGGCAGTTTCGACGACCAGTTTGACGAAGGGATCGTCTGGATCAGTCCGGGCGGGCGGTTCGCCCCCGAGATACTCTATCTGGACGTCGTCGAAACCTTGATTATCCATGTGTATTCTAAGTTGGTCAAGTATCTCCAGAGGGTGTTGGTCCGGGACCAGGCGGAAATCTACCTTGGCGGAGGCACGCGCCGGGAGGACGGTTTTCGAGCCGGGTCCCTGGTAGCCGGATGTCAACCCGCATATCGTGCAGGTGGGCTCAAAGACCTCCGCGATGCGTAAATCGACACCGCCTGTCAGTCCCTTGAGGAAATACTTCACTCCAAAGCGCTCTTTAAATTCATCGGCGACCTCGGGGAGGGCTGCCATATACTGGCGATCGCGTGGGCTGGGTTGTTTAACCAGGTCATAAAAACCTGGGATGCGGATGCGTCCATCGGATCCTTTAAGGCTTCTTAACGCCCATACCAATCTCCAGGCGGCGTTGGGGAAAATGGAACCTCCCGTACCGGAATGGGTGTCCACTTTGGCGGTTTCCACAGAAAGTTCTACATAACAAATGCCGCGCAGCCCCAAGTACTGCATGGGTGTTTCGCGATGGTCGACACCGCCGAATTCCCAGATGCAGGCATCTGCAGATAACATTTCCTGGTTTTGTTCCACAAAATCATGCAAATGAACACTGCTGGTCTCCTCTTCACCCTCGATGATGAATTTAATGTTACACGGTAGGGTACCGTCTTGTTCCAGTAAGGCGTCAATTGCATGGAGCCGGCTGACGATTGGACCTTTATCATCAGCAACCCCACGACCATAGAGTTTCCCTTCTCGCAACGATGGTTCAAAGGGCGGGCTGTCCCAAAGATCGAGGGGTTCGGGAGGTTGGACATCGTAGTGATTGTATATCAGCAGTGTGTTGTCGCTTCGCCCGGAGCGCTCACCGAAAACGACCGGTGCTCCATCTGTAGTCATGATCTGTACATCGAACCCGCGGGCGTGCAGCATATCTGCTACCAGATCGGCGCATTCGGTTAAACCCCAATTTTGAGCCGATACGCTTGGTTGGGCCACCAGACGCGATAATTCGGTGATGCTTTTTTCCAAATGGGTGTCCAAATATTTGTTGATTCGAGCAAAATCTTCCATGATTATCTCCTTTATTAGCTAATCCCTTTTCCCAAAGTCGCTAATTATAAAACCAATTCAACGACGATGCCCCAGCGTATGCAAACATCATCATTTTCAGGATCTGTCCTATTGTTACGAAGAAAAGAAAGCGCAAGACCGGAATTTTTAATGCTCCGGCGGCAAATCCTGCCAAATCGAAGAACGGGTTTGGGATGAAAGCCAGGACTGTCAATGCCAGGTTGCTGAGACGCTTATGTTTATCCATCCAGTGCAACAATTTATCATAGTAATCAACATTCTCTACCACAGCTTGTCCGCTGAATCCTGCCAGGTAACCGGTGAGTTCTCCGATCGCAGCTCCTAAACCGGCAGCGATTGCAACCCAAAATGGATCGAAAACAGCGCCCATTGCGAAGACGAATAAAATCCCCGGAGCAGGCAATAGGACAGTTGCGTTAGCGAGCATTGAGAGCAGGAAGATACCAGCGTAACCCAATTTAGCTAGTTCTTTAGCCTGGTCGCGAATGGAATACACGAAAATACTGATCACAATGACCAGGATAAGTGCAAGAATGCGAGCAATCGTTAGTCGATGTTTGGCTGTCATGTGGATGGTAAACGGAAGCGTGGTTTTTATTGGGCTAATCCTGACTCATAACCTGGTCAAACCGCAGCAATGATTCCAGACGAGCGACGACCATTTCCATAGCAACCGCATTAAGTCCCCCTTCGGGGATAATCACATCCGCGTATCGTTTTGAAGGTTCGACGAACTCAAGATGCATGGGGCGCACTGTCGCCAGATACTGCTTGATCACCGACTCGGTCGTGCGTCCGCGTTCGTTTATGTCTCTCTCGAGCCGGCGTATTAAACGAATGTCGGGGTCCGTATCCACGAAAATTTTTACTTCTAAAAGATTGCGCAATGAGACTTCAGCAAAGATAAGGATGCCCTCTACCATAATCACAGGTCGTGGTTCGATACAGTAAGTTTTCTTAGTGCGGCTGTGAGTTTTAAAATCGTATTCTGGCAGGTCAATGGGCTGGTGGTTCTTCAATTGCTGGATATGCTGATTGAGTAATTCTGTGTCTAGAGAATCGGGGTGATCAAAGTTAATGGCTGCCCTCTGATTGGGAGGTAGATCACTCAGGTCCTTGTAGTACGCGTCGTGCGGTATGTAGGCAATCCGGTCTGGTCCTACTCGCTCAATGATGAGATCTGCGAGCGTGGTTTTACCTGACCCAGAGCCGCCAGCGATACCAACTATAAGAGGGGTTGCGCGTTTAGGCATAATCAAATTATACTGGATACCGATTGAATTGGGATTAAAGGAAGGCTTGAAAATAAATACAACGCCTGGTTATGGCGTTGTTGGATAAGAGCCACCTGTGGGAATCGAACCCACGACCTGCGCATTACGAATACGCTGCTCTACCAACTGAGCTAAGG
>CBFDCK010000087.1:0-13164 GCA_965603285.1 uncultured bacterium | reverse complement strand
TCCGTGAAGGTGGCTTGACGGTTGGCGCTGGTGTGATCACGAAGATACTGGAATAGGTGTTAATATAATGGCAAAGCAAAAGATCCGCATTCGTCTTAAAGCGTACGACCACCGTGTATTAGATCAATCCGCAAAGCGCATTGTTGAAACTGCCGAGCGAGCGGGTGCTCGAGTAGTTGGTCCAGTACCCTTGCCAACTCGCAAGGAAAGGTTTACAATACGCCGCTCTACTTTTATTGACAAGGATTCACACGAGCACTTTGAAATTCGAACACACAATCGGTTAATCGATGTTCTCGAACCAGATTCAAAAACGATCGACATGCTCATGCGATTGAATCTGCCAGCGGGTGTGGATATCGAGATAAAAATATAAGTGTTGGCAGATTTATTGAATTCATAATATAAGCAACTTTTGAATAATTAACAAATTTATTAATAATATGGGATTGAAAGAGCGGTCCTGTTCGCGAACCCAAATACATATGCTTCGCGGCAGATCGTCTGACTACTCTGCCATCAGGGATGATGAAGCCCAGCCCAGGTTTACAGTCCCGAGAACAAAGCAATGCAGGAGACAAATGAAATGTTGAAAGGGCTAGTTGGTAAAAAAGTAGGTATGACCCAGATTTTCGATGATGACGGTCTCGCAGTACCTGTTACATTGATCGAAGCTGGGCCTTGCTACGTCACCCAGTTGCGATTACCTGAGCAGGACGGATACTCAGCAGTACAGCTGGGTTTCGGGGAAGTGAAGCCAAAGCGCCTCACAGGTGGTCAATTAGGGCACCTAAAGCGTAGCAACATTCCACCATTGCGCTATTTGCGCGAATTCCGGGAGAAAGATCCAGAAGTTAAAGAGGGTGATAAAGTTACTGTTGATGTTTTCGCACCCGGTGATTTCGTGGATGTGATTGGAACAAGCAAAGGTAAGGGATTCGCAGGCGCCGTAAAACGTTACGGATTCCGAGGTGGACCTAAAACCCATGGACAATCAGATCGACTTCGCGCTCCTGGTTCTCGAGGCGCAGGTACAACTCCTGGTCGTGTTTACAAAGGTGCAAAAGGACCTGGTCACATGGGTAACCACAGGGTTACTGTACAGAATTTGAAGATTGTATTGGTTGATGCAGAAAGAAATCTGATTGGTGTTCGCGGTGCAGTACCGGGAGCTAGGGGTGGCTTGCTTATGATCAAAGAGGTTAGAAAGCAGTAGTTAAACGGGCAGGCCAATTGGGAGCAAAACAATCATGGAAGTAGATGTATTGAACATGGATGGGCAGAAAGTGAAAACGATGGAGCTTCCATCAGCGATCTTCGAAGCCCCAATAAACATCGATTTAATGCACCAAGCTTATGTCCGCCAAATGGCGAACGCTCGCTTAGGTACTCACAGTACTAAAACCAGGAGCGAGGTAGTTGGTGGTGGGCGCAAACCATGGAGACAAAAAGGTACAGGTCGCGCTCGTCAGGGTTCCATCCGCTCCCCACAGTGGGTTGGGGGAGGTAAAGTGCATACACCCAAACCGCGTAATTACACTCAAGCCATGCCGCGCAAAATGCGCCGAGCGGCGTTACGTTCAGCACTTTCTGTGAAAGCGGTCGAGAATGATATCGTGGTTTTGGAAGAATTGTCCTTACTGAATGAGAAAACTCGGATGATGGAACAGGCGTTAGACAGTTTGGTGGGTGTATCAAGCGCTTTGGTCTTGTTCCCAGAGAAAACTGAAGAATACGAGCGCATTGTTCGCTCGATAAACAACCTGCCATATGCCAAGATTTTATTAGCGAATTATCTCAACATACGAGATCTCCTTGGGTATGAAAAGCTGGTTATACCAATGAGTGTATTTGACGTGTTGGCGACATATTTGGGTTAATTGGAGTAAATATGACTACAATTTATGATGTTCTCCGTCGTCCAATAATTACTGAGAAATCAAATTATCAAAACACTGTTTTACATCAATTTGTATTCGAGGTGTCATCAGATGCTACAAAAAGGTTGGTGAAAGAAGCCGTGGAGACTTTATTCGAGGTGAGCGTTCTGAGGGTGAACATGATGAATATGCCTGCAAAGCGTTCTAGAAGTTTACGTACCCGGCAAACGACGAATCGGCGCAGTAGTTATAAGAAAGCTATTGTCACATTGGAACCAGGTGATACGATTCAAGTGTTTGAAGGAGTTAAATAATGGGCGTGAAAAAGTATAAACCCGTAACTCCCAGTTTAAGAGGCATGACTGGTTCCACGTTTGAGGAAATAACAAAAACCAAGCCGGAACGCTCATTGATTAAACCACTTCGAAAAAGTGGTGGTCGAAATATGTATGGTCGTATCACCGTTCGTCATCGTGGCGGAGGTCATAAACGACACATTCGTATTGTAGATTTTAAGCGCAATAAGTATGGAATCCCTGCAAAGGTGTCGGCGATTGAGTATGATCCAAATCGCAGTGCCCGTTTAGCGCTTCTATTCTATATGGATGGTGAAAAGCGATACATTATTGCTCCACTTGATTTGCGAGTTGGAGATACGATAATTTCTGGTCCTGAGGCTGAAGTTCGTCCCGGGAACAGTTTGCCGATTTCCAATATCCCAATCGGTACGATGGTTCATAACATTGAGCTGAACGAAGGTCGGGGGGGGCAACTAGTGCGCGCTGCCGGAGGTGCTGCCCAACTGCTCGCCAAAGAGGGCGATTATGCACAAATACGCTTGCCTTCTGGCGAGGTGCGCCTTGTTCGACAAAAATGCTATGCAACAATCGGGCAGGTCGGTAATTTGGACCATAGTAATATCAAACTAGGTAAAGCTGGCAGGAAACGCCATTTAGGTATCCGTCCAACTGTGCGCGGCTCGGCTATGTCCCCTCGCGATCACCCTCATGGTGGAGGTGAGGGTCGCTCGCCGATTGGAATGCCCGGCCCTAAAAGCCCGTGGGGAAAGCCCACTTTGGGTTATAGAACTCGCCGGAATAAGCGAACGGAAAAATATAGAGTCCGTCGTCGAGGTAAACAACGGCGTTAAACAATATCTGGAGATGGAATATATCGGTATGTTGGAATCATGCCTGGCAAGTTAGTGGAGTAAAGAATATGGGAAGATCTTTAAAAAAAGGGCCTTATATCGACTTAAAATTGCTTAAAAAAGTTGATTTGATGAATGAGCGCGGCGAAAAGAAAGTCATCCGAACCTGGAGCCGGGCAAGCACTATCTTTCCTCAAATGGTCGGTCACACAATTGCTGTTCATGATGGTCGACGACATGTACCCATCTATGTCACTGAAAATATGGTCGGACACAAGTTAGGTGAGTTCGCTCCCACCCGCACTTACCGTGGACATGTAGCTGAAAAGAGAACGAGAAGGGAATAGCTGGAAATGGAAACAGATATTTACGCACGGGCGCGCCACATACACGTTTCTCCCCAAAAAGTGCGCTTGGTTATAGACTTGGTTAGGGGAAAGGAAGTTGTGGAAGCAGTCACCTTGTTGAGATTCACACCAAACCGGGCCGCTCAACCCGTATCAAAATTGCTCTCTTCTGCAATAGCGAACGGCGAGGAAAATTTTGGTGTCAACCGTGAGGACTTATATATTTACAAGATTTTTGCAGACGAAGGTCCAACTCGAAAATGGCGCAGATTTGGTGCCCGGGGACGATTTAAACCTTGGCTACGTCGTTCGTCACATATCACGGTAATATTGCGTGAGCGGAAAGAGTAAGAAGGAGATAATATGGGCCGTAAGGTAAATCCGATTGGTTTTCGCCTGGGGATAAACAGGACATGGGATGCTCGTTGGTACGCTGAAGGTGAAGATTATGTCACGAATCTTCACCAGGACTTCAGGCTGCGAGAATTAATCAACGATGAAGCGCCGCGGGCTGGAATTTCCCGGATTGAAATTGAACGCTTTCCTGGTAAGGTCAAGGTTATTGTTCACACTGCCAAGCCTGGTATCCTGATTGGGCGTAAAGGCGAGAATGTGAAAGCAATTCGCAAAAGCATTGAATCCGAGATGGGCAAAAAGATCGATCTCGAGATTAAGGAGATCAAAGTACCTGATCTGGACGCATATCTTGTCGCTCGGAACATCGCAGACCAGCTTGAAAGGCGTATCAGTTTCCAGCGAGCGATGAAACGAGCTATTCAACAAGCTATGCGAGCTGGCGGTCAAGGGATCCGCGTGGAAGTTTCGGGTCGACTAAGTGGAGCGGAGATGGCACGTTCAATAAATATGCGTGAAGGGCGCGTCCCACGTCAGACCCTTCGTGCTGATATAGATTATGGAATAGCTGAATCTCTTACAACATATGGTCGAATCGGGGTGAAGGTTTGGATCTACAAGGGTGATGTGCTGCCAGATGTTGAGGAGAAAACCGAGACGACAGAAGGTGTTTACGTCAGTGGTTAGGTGGAATTCAGGTTAAAAGCTGCAGTCGCATAATTATGATTAATCACGGAAATGTGGCTTTGGATGAGATCTAAGTGAGGTAGGAATAATGTTAATGCCAAAACGAGTTAAGTGGCGCAAACAAATGCGCGGCCGTATGAGAGGGAAGGCTTCTCGTGGCACGGAATTAAACTTCGGCGACTATGGACTAAAGGCTCTTGAACCCGGATGGATATCTGCGCGTCAAATTGAGGCAGCTAGAAGGGCGATTGTGCGTGCATTTCGACGGCGCGGAAAGTTTTGGATTCGGATTTTCCCCGACAAACCGGTAACACAAAGAGCGGCTGAAACCCGCATGGGCAAGGGTAAGGGGAACGTTGAATATTGGGTTGCAGTGGTTAAACCCGGGAGGATCATGTTTGAAGTCGGTGGAGGTATTCCTGCTGATGTAGCCAAAGAAGCATTACGCCTCGCTCAGTATAAATTATCGATCAAAACCAAGATTATTGGACGACATGATCGAGTGGGAGGTGAATAGTGGCTACTAAAGAACTCCGAGATCTGTCAACAGGAGAACTCGAATCGCGAGTGGAAGATACTAGAGAAGAGCTGATGAATTTGAGATTTCAACAGTCTACTGGCGAACTTACAGACCATACCCGCGTACGCGTTACACGGCGCCATATCGCCCGGCTGCTGACAATCATTCATGAACGGGAATTGTTTACTAATTTGGAAGGTGAAGAATGAATAAACGGCGTCGAATGACCGGAGTAGTGACAAGCGACAAGATGCAGAAGACGGTTGTTGTAGAGATGACTCGTACATACCGGCACCGTCTTTATAAAAAAGTTGTCCATAGCCATCGACGTGTTATGGCTCATGATGAATTGGGTTGTCAATTAGGCGACCATGTCAGGATAGTAGAGAGTCAACCTATTTCACGACGGAAAAGATGGGTTGTTCAGGAAATCCTTCGCCGTGATGTCGCAGCTGGCGAACCCGAATTGGAGATCTAACCATGATCCAGCAGGAATCTCGAATAAAGATCGCCGACAATACAGGTGCCCGGGAGGTGCTGGTGATCCACGTCATGGGTGGTTCATTTCGCCGTTATGGCAGGATCGGTGATATCGTGGTTGGAACGGTTAAAGTAGCAACGCCGCAGGGTGCAGTAAAAAAGAGCGATATCGTACGAGCGGTTATCGTTCGCTGTGCCAAAGAATGGAGACGAGACGATGGGTCCTCGATCCGCTTCGATGATAACGCGGCTGTTATTCTGGATACCGATGGAAGGAATCCAAAAGGGACACGAATCTTCGGACCAGTTGCTCGAGAATTGCGCGAAAAGGGTTTTATGAAAATCGTCTCACTAGCGCCGGAAGTTTTATAAATTGAAGGTGCTTATTGTTCCAAGGAGTAAGAACTGTGAAAGTTAGGATCCGTAAAGGTGACACCGTTGAGGTTATCAGTGGACGCTTTGAAGATAAGGGTAAGCGTGGTGAGGTTATTAAAGTATTGCCAAAGCAAGCCCGGATTATCATACAGAATGTAAATATCCGTAAAAAGCACCAGCAGCAGGTTGAAACCCGCGGTCGTGCGTTATCGGCAGGTATTATCGAGTTTGAAGCTTCGATAGCAATATCTAACGTTATGCTTGTTTGTCCCGTCTGTAATGAGCCATCGCGTATAGGAATTCTTCGGGATGGAAAAGAAGTCCAGCGGGTATGCAAAAAGTGTAAGGCTGAATTCGATTAAACTGCTGGATGGGAGCAAAATAGATGAGCCATCGGCTGAAAGAACGCTATCAAGAAGAGCTAGTACCAGAGCTTATGAAATCGTTGGATTTGAAGAACGTGATGCAAGTTCCTCGAGTTGAGAAGATCGTGGTCAACATCGGAGTTGGTGAGGCAATCGACAATGCGAAAGTGCTTGATGCCGCTGTTTCGGATTTGAGCATCATTACAGGTCAAAAACCAATCGTGACGAAGTCAAAAAAGAACATAGCGAATTTTAAACTGCGGGAAGGTCGCTCGATTGGAGCTAAAGTCACACTACGTGGATTTCGCATGTGGGCATTTTTAGATCGTTTAATGAATGTTGCCTTGCCACGTGTACGTGACTTCCGAGGGGTATCTCCAAATTCATTTGATGGACGTGGGAACTACACCTTAGGTCTTCGGGAACAGTTGATATTTCCAGAGATTGACTATGACCAGATTGATAAAATACGAGGCTTTGAAGTTTCAATTGTCACTTCCGCAGGTGACGACGATCAAGGCAGACAATTACTGCAATTATTAGGAATGCCTTTTAGGAAGGAAGGTTGATGAATGGCAAAAAAATGTATGCCCATTAGAGAAACTCGACGCAAGTATAAAACTCGGGTTCGCAATCGTTGTAAGGTATGTGGACGTCCCCGAGGTTATATTCGTAGATTTGGATTATGCCGTATATGCTTTCGTGAGCAAGCGCTAAAGGGCAGAATCCCTGGTGTTGTAAAATCTTCCTGGTAACTGGACGGAGGACGGTAAATGAGCGTAAGTGATCCAATCGGTGATATGTTAACTCGAATCAGAAACTCTGTCATGGCAGATAACAAATTGGTTGCCATGCCAAGTTCAAAGATTAAGGTTGCAATCGCCCAGATTTTAAAAGAAGAAGGCTATATTAGGGGATTAGAAGTTGTGGATGGCGAAGTAATTGGTTCGAAAATACTGCGCATTCGCTTGAAGTATGTTGGCGAAAGGCGTCAACGTCATCCCGTAATTACAGGTCTAGAGCGGGTTAGCCGTCCGGGACGACGTGTGTATACCGGTAAACAGAAGATTCCCTGGGTACTATCTGGAATTGGCGTTGCCATACTTTCCACTCCGAAGGGAGTGATGACGGGTCAACGCGCCCGACATTTAGGCGTGGGTGGTGAAGTGCTCTGTAAGGTCTGGTGAACAGAAATGGAGGAGAGTGGTTGGAGAGTATAAATTAGTATATATATATCTGCGACCATAAACTCTCAGGAGGTTGAAAAGTGTCAAGAATTGGTCGTTTGCCGGTGGTTCTACCAAAGGGTGTTGAGGTCGATATCAAAGGTACCCATATCCTTGTAAAGGGTCCCAAAGGTGAACTTGAGCATACATTCCCGTCTGATATGATGATTTCGCTTAACGATGGCGAGATAGTGGTCAAGCGCCCCTCGGATGAGCGTACACACCGGGCTTTACACGGTATGACTCGGGCACTCATAAATAATATGGTGACTGGAGTGAGTACCGGATACGAGAAAGTGTTAGAAATCAATGGCGTCGGTTATCGTGCAGAGTTGGATGGCAAGAATTTGGTGTTGCATGTTGGTTACTCTCATTCTGTGATCGTAGAACCACCTCGAGGAATCGAATTTGAAGTAGATGCTAGAACTCGGCAAATTAAAGTAATGGGTTATGACAAGCAAGTGGTTGGTCACGTGGCAGCAAATATTCGTAAGGTACGCCCGCCGGAGCCTTACAAGGGAAAGGGGATTAAATATATAGATGAAAGAATCCGCCGCAAAGCTGGAAAGGCTGGAAAGGTGACAGCATATGGGTAAGAAGAAATCGCGTTCCTCTGCACGTCATCGTAGGCACGCTCGTGTTCGAAAAAAAATTCAAGGAACACCTGATACACCTCGTCTCAATGTCTTTCGAAGTCTGGTGGAGATTTATGCTCAGTTGATCGACGATGAATCTGGACATACTCTCGTATCGGCTTCTAGTGTCGACCACGATTTACGCACTCAAATGAAAGGTTTAAAAAAGACTGAGCAAGCTAACCTTGTAGGCAAGTCATTGGCTGAGCGTGCTGGGGATAAAGGAATTCGCCAGGTTGTATTTGACCGTGGTGGCTATCGATACATTGGTCGAGTCAAGGCACTGGCTGATGGAGCCCGTCAGAGCGGTTTGGAGTTTTAGTAGGGGTTGACCTACTGGAATATTAGGAATAGTCATCCTTTACCCCTGCTAAGGAGAATTAAATGTCAAGTAATAGGTATTCTGAATTTACACAAGAATTAGATGAGCGAGTAGTAGATATTAATCGCGTAGCGAAAGTTGTAAAAGGTGGACGTCGTTTTTCTTTCCGTGTCACTGTCGTGGTGGGAAACAATCACGGGAGTGTTGGTGTAGGTATAGGTAAAGCAAACGCGGTGCCAGATGCAATACGGAAAGCAACTGAACGGGCTCGCAAGAATATGCACGAAGTGTCGCTTTATAAGTCAACGATTCCACACGAAGTCATTGGTAAGGTGGCGGGTGCTAGAGTTTTGTTGAAGCCTGCATCGCTTGGAACTGGAGTAATTGCCGGTGGCGGTGTGCGCGCTGTGCTCGAAGCAGTAGGGGTTTCCGATATTTTAACTAAGTCTTTGGGGAGCAGTAACATTCTCAATGTCGTCTCAGCTACGATGCAAGGATTAGATCAATTAAAATCCATAAAAAAAGAAGCAGCAATGCGAGGAAAATCACCTGAGGATCTGGTTCCTTTTTGGGAGCGTGGGAAGAATGTCTAAATCCAAGACTTCAAAAGATAATACCGTAAGGATAACGTTGGTAAAAAGCCCAATTGGGTATTCCAAGCGTCAGAAAGCTACTGTCCAGGCACTTGGCTTGCGTCGCATGCAGCAGACGATTGAGCAAGTCGACTCAGTGACCCTTCGAGGGATGTTAGCGAAAGTAAGTCACCTGATAAAGATAGAAGAGGAAGAATAGGTAAGAAAATGAAACTTCATGACCTTAAACCTCAGGAAGGATCGAAGAAAAACCGTAAACGCGTGGGCCGTGGAATTGCTGCAGGGCAGGGAAAAACTGCAGGTAGAGGTACCAAAGGTCAGGGTGCTCGCGCTGGCGGAGGCACAAGGCTTTACCATCAGGGTGGCAACTTGCCATTCTTCCGTCGTCTACCTTTCCTGCGCGGGAAAGGTTTCACTCCGGTTAATAGGATTGAGTACAACGAAATAAACCTTGACCAGTTGGAAGGGTTCGATCCGGATAGTGTCATTTCACCAGACAGCCTGGTTGAAGCTCGCTTATTACGGAATAATAGAAAACCGGTAGTGATTCTTGGTCGAGGCGATGTTAATATGTCGCTCAAAGTTCGAGTTCATCGTATCAGCAATGGAGCCAGGACTAAGATAGAGAATGCTGGTGGTAGCGTTGAAATTATCGAATAATTTGTTGATTAGGAGACGATGATATGAAGCGGTCTGCTTGGCGCTATATTTGGGCGGCAAAAGATATTCGCCGAAGATTGTTGATAACACTTCTTATCCTGGCGATTTATCGCCTTGCGGCTCACGTTCCGGTACCCGGCGCAAATCGAGCAGTTATTGCCGGGATCTTTGAATCTGGCGGTGCTGGTGGAACATTATTAGGACTACTTGATCTACTTTCGGGTGGTACAGTTTCGAATTTCTCAGTGTTAGCAATGGGGGTTTACCCATACATTACGTCTCAAATTATCCTGCAGCTTTTGGTTCCTATCATTCCTGCTCTGCAGAAAAAAATGGAGGAAGATCCGCGCGAAGGTCGAAAGTGGATGGAAAAATGGACTTACATCCTTGCGGTTCCAATGGCTGCATTACAGGCTATTGGGCAGATCAACCTGTTTACAACGTTTACCGGTGGTGTGCCGGTTATACAGAACTTTGGTTTTGTCGGCGGAGATCTCCTTTTATCGTTGGCGGTCGTGATAAGCATGACAGCAGGGACGATGTTTGCAATCTGGTTGGGTGAATTGATTTCGGAATTTGGCATCAGAAATCAAGGGCTTTCAATAATCATCTTTTCCGGCATTGTTTCCCGCATACCAGTTAACTTTGTGCGCCTCTTAGCAGACGAACAGAATAGGATCATCTTGATCATAATCTCAACAATCGTAACCGCGCTAACAATATTTGCCATTGTCTACGTCCAGCAAGGCCGACGAAATGTGCCTGTAATGTATCCTGGACGCCGAGTTGGAAATCGCATGTCTATGCCTGTAAAAGGTACCTTGCCCTTGATGGTAAACATGGCAGGAATGATCCCATTGATTTTTGCACAGTCATTGCTTACATTCCCTGCGATTCTAGCCAGCTTCTTTACTTCCTCTCCAAATGAGTTTGTGAGTAATGCTGCTACGACTGTAACGAACTTGTTTGGTGGTCAAAGCGATTTTTACTGGGTGTTGTATTTCTTAATGGTTGTAGCGTTTACCTTTTTCTATACAAATGTTCTGTTTACGCAACAGAATTACGGAGAGAGCCTAAAAAGGGTTGGAGCTCGTATTCCGGGGGTAAGCCCCGGTGCACCAACACAAAGATATTTAAATCGGGTATTGAGCCGAATCACACTCCCCGGAGCTTTGTTCTTGGGTCTGGTTGCCGTTCTTCCGTGGTTGTTAGGACTGATAATACCTATTGGAGAGAGCACTGGTCTAATGCTTGTCCAGTCAGCTGGTTTGCTAATCGTTGTCGGTGTCGTCCGGGATATTTTCTTTAACATTGAGGCGGAACTCAAGGTACACGGTTACGAAGATGCGTTGCTAGTCCGATAATTTGGAGAAACTCAGTGCCTATATACATTGTACTGCTTGGACCACCAGGTGCCGGGAAAGGCACTCAGGCACAAATTATTTCAAAGGAATTGAATTTGCCGCATATATCTTCTGGCGATATCTTTCGTGAGAACTTGAAGAACCAAACAGAATTGGGAATAATTGCGGAAAGGTATATGACTCGCGGCGAGTTGGTACCGGATGATATTACGATTTCAATGATTCGCGATCGACTATCGCGCAAGGATTGTAAACCTGGCGGTTTGCTGGATGGTTTCCCACGCACACCCGCACAGGCTGTTGCCTTGGATAACACCCTGGCTGAATTCCAGGGCAAGGTGAATGCCGTACCTTATATTAAAGTGCCGCAAGAAGTTCTAATTGAAAGATTAACAGGACGTTGGACTTGTAGAGCCGAAGGACATATCTTTCATGAGAGATTTAACCCACCTAGACAAAAGGGTGTTTGTGACTATGATGGCTCACAACTCTATCAGCGTGATGATGATACCGAAGAAACCGTTAAAAACCGCATTCAGGTATATTTTATGCAAACGATGCCGTTGATTGACTACTATCGCCAGGCGGGTTTGTTATTAGAAGTGGATGGCAAACAGCCAATTGAAAAAGTGGGCGCTGATTTAATTTACGCCATTTCAAAATCCATATAATCGGATAGTCATGGAACGCAATATTGTCATTAAAGATAAGAAAGAATTAGATCTTATGCGTGAAGCGGGCAGGTTAAATGCTAGAGCGTTAGCTGCGGTGCGAGAGATAATTCGCCCAGGTATAACTACTGCTGATCTGGATGCGGTTGCAGAAGAAGTGATCACTAAAAATGGAGCAGTCCCGATATTTAAGGGCTATCCCGGTCCTTATCCATACCCAGGAACTTTGACTATAAGCATCAATGAAGAGTTGGTACATGGAATTCCGGGAAAGCGTAAATTGAAAGAAGGAGATATAGTATCGATTGACTGCGGCACAAAGTTAAATGGTTTTGTTGGTGACTCAGCTTTCACGATTGGAGTTGGTGAGATTTCCCCCGAAGCACAGAAATTGCTGGACACCACTGAAAAGTCACTTTATGAAGGAATATCAAAGATGTGGGCCGGTTACCGGGTTGGAGATGTTTCCTCAGCTATTCAGCAGTATGTGGAACAGAGAGGGTATCTCCTGACACGCGTATATACTGGTCATGGCGTAGGGCGAAAAATGCATGAAGGACCCCAGGTGCCAAATTACGGGACTCCCGGGCGCGGATTGGTTCTAAGTCCAGGCATGACAATCGCGATTGAACCTATGGTGCTTGTTGGCACAGACAAAACACGCGTGCTTCCGGATAAGTGGACTGTTGTATCTGCGGATGGTTCATTAACTGCCCATTATGAACATACTGTTGCTGTGACCGAAGGAGAACCTATCATCCTTACATTGGCGTAATAATTACGAAGTGAAAGAGTTTTAGGTTTGAATCGTTAGGATGAATATCAAATTATATCCAAGGAAAATGACTGGACGAAAACGGCAGTAGCAGTTATACTTAGTGTTTTGGCTGGTGTTTAAAATAATTATTTAGAACTGGGTTTTGGCATTGTTGGTCAATCCTAGCCGCTGGGAGAGTGGCATCATGAAAGTATCTTCATCAATCAAAAAACGTTGTGCAAAGTGCAAGATTGTGAAGCGCCGAGGCGTTTTATATGTAATTTGTGAAAACCCAAAACATAAACAACGACAAGGATAAATGATTATGGCACGTATTGTAGGTGTTGATCTCCCGCGTAACAAGCGGGTTGAAATTGGTCTGACGTATCTCTATGGTGTAGGTTCCTCGCGATCTGAACAGATCTTGTCGGAAACTGGAGTGAATCCGGATATAAGGATAAAAGATTTGACCGATTCGGATGTTACCAAGATACGTGAATACATCAACCAAAATTACAAAGTGGAGGGTGATCTGCGCCGTGAGGTACAGCTCAACATTAAACGTTTGATTGAGATCGGCAGTTATCGTGGTCTGCGGCACCGTCGAAACTTACCGGTCAGAGGGCAAAGGACAAAAACGAACGCACGAACTGCCAAAGGTCCAAAGAAAACTGTAGCCGGTCGTGGGCGGCGGCGAGGTGCTACAAAGAAATAGACTTATTTTTTTTGTGAGGAATTATGGCTCAAAGTGTAAGATCAACGCGTCGTAAAGGCGCAA
>CBFDCK010000086.1:0-13220 GCA_965603285.1 uncultured bacterium | reverse complement strand
TCAATCGTCCGCGACGTTCTTGGGTGGTCACCGTTAGCTCGGCAGCCGCCTCACCTAAGACTTCGTAAGTGTCTTCTAAAGGTAGCCAGTACTGCCCCTGGTTTACTTGCTGAATAGCTTCTGAAGCATCCTCAAGGCTGGTGTCGCGGGTGATAAAACCTTGCGCGCCAGCGCGGATGGCCAGGATGACCCGCTCATGGGGAATGTCTCCCGGGCTGATGGCCAGGATATGAATCTTCGGGTGAGTGGCGTTGATTTGGGTGATCAGGTCGATGCTGCGATAGCCGGGCAGCATCAAGTCGACCAGCAGAAAATTGGGTTGTGTGCTATCCACCTGTCTCAAGGCTCCCCGCTGGCTGTGGGCGATCCCCACCACCTCGACTCCAGGTAACCGATCCAGCTTGAGGCGCAGGGCATCCTCGACACTGCTAGGATCGGCATCGACGACGAGAACACGGATTATTTTGGAATTCATACAGACACCTTTATTGCTTTCATTAACACATCATTGTCCCAGGATTGGCACTTCAATCGACCAGCTTTTGCCAGGCAGCTTCCAAATTAGCCCATTGTTTGTCGGCCCATTTTCCTAATCCGTCCAATTTCGCTTCGTAGCGGACTAGGTCATAGTTCTTCTCGATCTCATCCCAATCGACGACATCCCACCAGGCATCCCTATAGTCCGCGCGCCGGTTCTGGTAGGTCAGATAGTAGGCGTGCTCCCAGACATCCAGTCCCAGCAGCGGTATCTGGCCATTCATAACCGGGTTGTCCTGGTTGGCCGTTTTCGTGACCACCAGGTCCCCGCTGGCATCCACACATAACCAAGCCCAACCGCTGCCAAAACGCCCCATGGCTGCCGCCTTGAATCCTGCCTTAAATTCGCTGAATGAGCCGAAGTACTGGTCTATGACCTCCGCCAGATTGCCGGACGGCTTGCCGCCTCCTTCGTCGCTCATGCTGAGCCAGAACATGGAATGGTTTACGTGGCCGCCGCCATTGTTGCGAACCGCCGTGCGGATGGCTTCCGGGACTCGATCCAGATGGGTGATCAGGCTGAGCGCAGAATACTCCTCCAGATCGGGATGGTCACCCAGGGCCTTGTTCAGGTTGTCCACATAGGCGGCATGGTGCTTGCCATGGTGGATCGCCATGGTTCGGGCGTCGATGGTCAGTTCCAGGGCACTTTTGTCATAGGGTAGTTCCGGTAATTTGAAGGTCATCGTTTTTTCCTTTAATTCTTTATTACTAAGTCCCAAAAACTTCCATAATTAATTTCCTTAAGAACCTTCTTATCCGTCAGGATTGGCAATATTTATGGTCAGCAGAAATGTACTTTAGCCGGTTTTTTTACTCCAGGACCCGGCCGTAATCCATATTTGGCAGTGGATCGAGCCGGGTCAGGGTAAAAGTTTAGGGAATTGATTCGCCGTAAGGGACGCGTTCGCGCTCGCGGTACCCACCAAAATAGGAAGCCATATCGGCGAAAACACCCAGTCCGAGCAAAATCCAATCGAAGCCGATGATGCCTCCGCCAGCTACAGCCATGTACATCAGCATTGTCCAGGGCAGGAAAATCAATCCCAGCAGCGGCCATATCCAGGTCTGGAATAAGCTGTTGATGTATACGGGTGAATAAATCCACCATACCAGGATCGCAACCCTGGGACCAAAAACCAGTAAAGCTGTAAAAAAGCAACACATTTCCTCATCTCCTTTATGATTTGAATTGGTTATTATTCATAAACCTGGTGAATTTAATTTTATAAATTCGCAGGTCATTTATTGGTTCAATCCTTACTAAAACAAGTAGATCAAGGTAAAACCAGTAAGCAACTATGCTTATTCTTCACTCCAAGCAGCGGCGATTGCTGCCGCAACCGCTTCCTGGTTAGCCTCATCGATCAACTCAGCTGCCAGCAAAGCCGCCGCGGCATCCGTATAAGCTGCCTCTATCACCACCTTAGCCTCCACCATCACCGCTTCATCGGCCTCCATCTGGTCCTGTACCTCTTCAATGATTTCTTCGTCGAATACTGCAGATTCGATGTCTCCACCTGCGGCATCTTCGCTTTCCCATACTCCTGCCTCAGCGACTAAATCTTCTTTTGCGGAGTAATCATCGGCTGCCTCCGCCTGAGCATCTTCACTAGCTGCAGCGATCAGCGCATCATCCAGCACCACGACCGCGGCTTCGATATCTGCTTTGCTGAGATATCACCCATCAACTTATGCCTGGGCAACTTCATTACTTGTTGTCACCTTATACATCCTTTAAATATTTGTGTTTCTCTTTAAAGTTCAGGGGGAGCTGTCCCGCTCCCCCTGAACTACTTGCAGCAAAACCTTTAGCTGTCGTCACTCGAATCGGCAGATGAATCAGCAGCATCCGAACCTTCATCACCGGCATCGTCTGTAACCGCTGCGGCTGTGTACTGGGCGATCTCACCAGACAGCTCGTCACCCACCGTCAGCGTCACTACATTAGCGTTGTAACTGGACAGGCTGTCCACTACCTCTTCGCTGTATAAATCTTCCAGCAGCAGCAGAAAACCTGAGCTGTCCGGATCAAGGGCTTCGCCGATCTCTTCCAGGTCACCTTTTTTGATCGGGCGTCCCAGGTATTTTCCAGCCACGCCGCCCACCACCGCGCCGCCCACAACCCAGGCTAGCAGGCCGACCGGACCGCCGATCAATGCCAGCAGACCTCCTGCCGCGCCGCCGACTACCGCACCCAGGCCGCCGTGACCCGGTTCGTGGACGTGCACCTTACCCTTGGCGTCTTTTTCAACCACCGCCTGGGCAATAATGTAATAACCATCCAACGCGCCGGAGGATTTGATCTCATTGACGACCTCTTTGGCTTTGTCCTGCCCATCAAAGGTGAAGGCCAGGATGTTATAAACGTTTGAACTTTCTTTCTTATCATTACTCATTATTCGACTCCTTTTAATTTTGATTTTATTTATTCGTTTCTACAAAGGTACAGATTGTTTTTTTGCTCAATACTCACACTCCTTTTTAACCAGGTTTTGCTTCACTCCAGCTGATTTCAGTACATTCGACGCCTTCTTGTTCACCGGCGCGCCCTGCGTCGACCTCTGCGGCGGCCTCTACGGTGCACACCTGCACCTGATACAGGTGTCATGGGACGTCCGATTACATCGATAAACAATGAACTCGGACCACCGCTGGCAGGCATCTCGCCGTCCAGGATCTCGACACTGTAGCTCCACTGGTCACCATTCAAAGCCGGCTCACTCAAAACAACCACAACATCATGGACTTCTTCTTCGGTGA
The DNA here is from genome assembly GCA_965603285.1 of uncultured bacterium. Taxonomy (GTDB): domain Bacteria; phylum Chloroflexota; class Anaerolineae; order Anaerolineales; family UBA4823; genus JAUWPO01. Next base: position 9,920 of record CBFDCK010000086.1, on the reverse strand, counting down.
AGACCGATAAAACGGCATTCGGTGGGTCATCTGCAAAACTGTCATCACCATCTCCCCAGGAATCCAGGAACTCCTCGGTTGGGACATGGCCGGTAACCCGGTCTGGTCTGTCGGAGAACATCAGGCGGTTGGTCCGATCCCATTCAGTTTCAGCTGCCTGTCCTGGAAGGACATGCCTGCCGCGGTTTGCACGAACAGCGCTTCGATCTCATCAGCCTGAGCGACCTGTTCCGTTGATTTATCTTAATCTGTCATTTTTTACTCCTTTAATGCTTTTTTTTGGTCTGTTTCTCCGACTACAGCAGGTGTATAGAAATTGAGCCAGATATATACATCCTTTCAACTTCAAATCTCCGTTTCTCGTCGGGTTGATTAAGACGGGCGCTCACCCGGTGACTTTAACTGCCAGACTCCTGTGCTGGGGGTGGGGAGGAGCTGCTAGCACTCTCCTGAGCCGGTTAGTCCGCTGGTGCAGGGCTGTCAGCAGCGGGAGCCGCATCCTCCTGACTGCTTCTGGTGTGGTTGATCACCAGCACGATCACACCAACACTGAAGACCAGCAGTGAGATGAGCATGTACCCGCGCAGCAGGGCTGAGAGCACCGCTCCCACGACGGTCTGCATGGTCGGATCGGTGAGGTTGTTCTGCGCCACCGCCTGTACCAGGGGGGTGAAAATCAGGAATCCCAGCACTGAGGTGGCTATGATGCCCACTCCGATGTACTTGAGCGCTTTTTGCTGGTTCTCTGAACCAACGTAAGCCCAGGCGAAAAGGGCGGCTGCCCCCAGAAATCCGATTAAAGCCAGCCAGGGAGCCAGGTTGGATGCCAGCCTGAGATTCGGGGTCGTGCCCTCTTCATAGATGGCCAACATACTGCTTGCATCTGAAGCGGCGACGGCATCCTGCACTGCGGCTTCAGCTTTATCGGCAGCCTCAGGACTTACCCCTGATATGACCCCGAGAACCGTCGATCCGGCCTCGGATGCCACTTCGGCAATATCAATGCCGATCACGTCTTCGGGGCTGGTGGTCATCACCTTCATAGAGACGGCTGCAGAAGCCTTAAACACTTTTGTGAAGACTGGGCGCTGAAGCATCCAACTGACGACTTCAACTGCAGGTACTTGGGCAATGGCAGGCAGTTCAGGATAGGATGCCAGCATACGGTCCACGATCGGGCCGGCTAAAGCCTGGCTGGCTTCGGGCGACTGTAGCCCTTCGGCGACTTTATCGCCAAATCGGGATGGATTGAATACATCCAGGGTCGCCCAAAGGGACAGGGTGGCGACTGCCAGAATCAGGCAGCCTAGGGTTACTAAAATGATGGTGGTGGTTTTCGACATAATACTTTCTCCTATTTTGTGGTTTCCTCACCTGGTAAAAACCAGGTAGAGTTTTGTTTATGGTTGATCACTGCGAAATTTTCATCCAAACAGGTGATAATATATGGGGACAGTTCCTCATCACATTTCGCTCCACGCCAACTTGGTGGCGCACCATAATGCGCTGGCACTTGAGTTCCTCCGGCTCGAGATGGCTGACATCATCCAATTCGCTTCATGGGTTCGGTTTCGAGTATATTAAACCTTGACCGATTTTCTTGTCTTATTTATCAAGAACGATTCTGTTTTGGGATAGGTTGATGTTTCTGCTCTTTGAAACGATCAGACGCTTCCCAGCAATCGACTGCGCACCTCTTTGCCCATTAAGATTGGGACATAAGTGAAAATACGAGCATCTGCGTACCGAGGAGCAACTTCTATTACTACGCTTCTGACATCCGAGCGGGAAGCTGTGCCGCCCAGGTCCTTCCAGATCTGCTCGATGATCGCTTCAAGGTCGATGGGGGAATTCCCCGCAGGGTCAAGGTTTATGACTGGCATTTGATCATTATTAATTGTCAACATATTTTCTTTCCTCTTCTCCGATTGGTTCTATGATTACCCCTTCTTGTCCTTTTTCGCCTGCTTCTTTTTTCCGTTCTTTTTTTCTTTTTTCGCCTTCTTGGAGGCCTTACCCTTCTTCGACTTCTTCTTTGTTTTCGCCTTTTTTTCAGATTTGGCTTCTTCATCAGGACTCTTCTTTTCTTTTTTCACCTTCTTGGAAGCCTTATCCTGCTTTGATCTCACCTTTTTTTCCTCTACCTTCTCGGGTTTTACCTCTGCTGCAGGACTTATAGAATCCTCCCCGCTCACATCTTGCTCGACTTGCTGATCCATTTCCGATCCTTCTGACGGAGTCAGCTGACCTGGTAATTGCAGGGGTGGAGGCAGTTCAGACTCGCTTTGGTGTAATAATTCTTCTGGAAATATGCCCAGTCTGTCTTTGCGGAATTTGTTGAACCAGTAACTTACCTGTCCCACGGTTAGCCCGGACTGCAGGGCGGCTATCTTTTGGGTAACACCTGCATCGATAGCCAAAAGAGACTGCGCCCTTTGGCTATGAGGTGGTCCTCCGGTAGCAATTTGTTCTAAAATGATCTTTTCTTGCGGTCCAAGCAGATTTCCTGACGAATCTTTGTCATTTATATGGATATTACTCAGATCATCCAATGCCATTCTCTCCTTTCATGAGGTTGCTCTTATAAAACTCAACTTCGCGTATATCCGATCTGACATTTCTTGATTTAGTAAATACTTCTAACCATTGAACAATTTTTCGTTCTCGGACAACAGCACCAGGCTGATCTCCGCTCCCGAGTCAAGCACCTCCTAAAGACGGGCCTAGAGCGATTGAGTTGACAGTTTATGGAGGGGGCTGTCTAAAAAGTAATGATTGATATGCTGAGCGGAGCCCTGCTCCAGGTGCAGACCGGGGGGAAGCATCTATTTCACATCGACAGAGACTCTTCACCTGGCCCCGTCCCGTCACCGGAACGGGATTGGGATCTGTCCGACCAAGGACAGGATTTTGTTCATCCAGGATCGAACCCTGGAGTAAACAGTGACATTAACTTTAGGGACAACCCCCACAACCAGTGAGGCGGAATTCTGTGAAGCGCAGGCTCGCTAGAGTCCGCCCAATGGCCTTGTTAAGCCATGGTGATATCGCGTCCGTGTGCGGTGAGCGCCCAGATCACGCCGATCGAAATGACGATGAACAGGATCGCCCAGATTGGGTAATACGGCAGCCAGGCGAAAGCCGCCATCAGGATGATGATGCCGCCGATCAGGTGGATCCAGGCCCAGGTAGAGATATCGAACTGGAAGTTCCATCTCAGCGTGACTGCATAGAACTCGCTGTTGAAGAGACCGACCAGGCCGGTGATCACCCACCAGCCGCCCATCAAGACCATCATGATACCGGCGAAGGCCGTATAGCCGATCGCTCAGCCACTCGGTTGTTCTTCACTCATTTTGATTTCTCCTTATTAAGAAACGAATAATCAGCCATTGTCAAAATTCCTGCTCCAGTGATCTGCGAGATGCGATTCTGCGGAATAATCAGGTGGTTGAGCGCACATGCGTCTGCGCGGATCACTGAGAACAGTCTTTTTACTCCTCGTCGGATGCTTCGTCTTCATTGGCCGCCTCGGCAGCTGCATGCAGGGCATCTGCAGCGCCCAGCTCGGCGGAGCCAGTGGCGACTTCCGCCACACCTTCGGCAGCCACATCTTTAGCAACTTCATCCAGCGCCTCGGCCGTGGCCAGGTCTTCCACCCCTTCGGCAACTTCCAGCGCGCCAGCAGCGGCGAGCACCTCGCTGCCGACTTCCATGCCGCGCGAAACAGCCAGACGGGTGGCGCCTTCAGCCATCTCCTCCAGGCCGGCTTCGGTTAGATCCTCGCTCGTCTCGGCCAGCGCGGCAGAAACCCCGCGCAGTGCGGCCGCCTGATAAATGCTGTCAGTAGCCAGATTACGCAGTTGTTCTCCTTTGCCTGCCAGGAACATGGCCAGGACGGGCATATCCATATCTGCCACCACATCGCCAGCCACCATGATCTGACCAGCAACTCTGGCCAGTTCCATGGCGAACTCCAGGTCAGCCGCGCCCATAATGCCCACCAGTGCGCTGACCAGTTCGACATTATCGGCTGTGGCAAGCAGTTCGGCTCCCTCGTTTAAGTCATCCACACCAGCCCCAGCGACCACACCACTGAGGAAGGCGACTCTCTCAGCAGAGGCCAGGTCATCCATCCCGGTGGTGACTTCAGCGGCACCCTCAACCAAGGCTTCCTTGCTAACTTCTTCCAGTTCTCCTGCTGCGGCGAGATCTTCCATTCCAGTTGCGACTTCTTCGACACCAGCTTCTTCGGCGATATCGCCCAGTGTCTCTGCGGTTTCAATTTTCTCTTTACGTTTTTTCTTTTTTTTTGCCATTGTGTTTATCCTTTTATATATTTATTATTTTGTCCGTCAAATATCTCGCTTTGTGTTTTTATTAAATATAAAATCTGAGAGCGATCGAATGGTGTTGGATAACTGGTCCCTCTATCCATTTCAATCCTGTCAAATAATTTCACCTCCTTGTAATCAGTGATTAAACCGGTAGTTCATTCCTCGTGAGATAAATCACGAACAATTGTTGAGCAGCAAGGGCGGATTATTGGACCCGCCCTTACTGCCGAGGCTATTCAGCCCCATCCTCTTCCCCACTAGCCTCGCCTTCCGGCGCTTCCTCCTCAGCTTCAGCATAAGCATCCACGACGGCTGCGCCTTCCTCGGTAACCACACCGGCTTCGTAAGCAGCTTCGTCTTCGGTAGCCGCGGCGACTTCATAAGCCACGCCTTCCTCAGTGGCAACCGCCTGGCCTGCGACGACGCCCTCATCAGTGGCGGCGATGCCGAACACGGTCAGCGCCGTGGGCGAGGAGACGACCTGGCTGGCGGCCACGCCTTCTTCCGTGATCACCAGGCTGTAGAGCACATCCTGGCGGGCTTCCAGATTCTGGCGGATATTCGCGGCGATCTCCTTGGCCGCGGTCAATGTGGCACCACTTTCGGCTTGCCGGCGTACTTCTTCGACAAACATCTGGCTGGTGGTCGCGGCGAGCGCGGACGACCCAGGCACCAGGGCCCCTCCGATCTCTTTGAGAGAATCGTTATCAAACCCGGCATCCCCGTGCGCGGCGAGACCACCGAGTGCGGCACCTGCGCCAGCACCTATGGCGACACCGGCCGGTCCACCGAGCAAACCGAGCACACCGCCGATCAGGGCGCCGATCCCGGCCCCTTTGCCGGTGCTCATATCTCCGCTTTCCGAGATGTGAACCTTGCCTTTGTCATCACTGCGAATGACCGCGGCATCATCATAGTAAAACTCGCCGCTCTTTTTGGCTTGTTTCAAGACTTTCAAGGCATCTTCAGCGGCACGTTCGTCGACAAATGCGGCCACGAACATGCCCACCCCTGCAACTTGTTCTGCACTTCCTGAAGTCATTTCGTCACTCATGATCCATCTCCTTTTGAATGATCAGTAAGATTATGGGTTGGGAGTCCTTAAACGAGTTTGTGCTTTACACCCAAAACTGCTGCTTATTGACGATTATTTCTCATCCGAGCCTCCTTTTCATTCACCGACTTCTGCGCATGAAGATTTTGATCACTTCATCCACCAGCAGTACCGCAACAGCAACCACAATACATATGAGCCACTGCTCGGTAGCCAGCTCCGTCAGCCCTAGAAAATCCTGCAGAAATGCCAGCCTGGTCGGTAAAATGGTTATCAACAGCGCAAATCCATACAAGAGCAGCTGCTGGCTGCTTTGAAAAATATCGCGATTGAAGGCGCTGTCGGTCTCGCTGCGTGCGCTCAGACCCAGGACAATAAACAGCAATGAGAAGACCACAAATCCCATCGTCGCGGCAACTTCAGCGCCTCCCGGCTCGAACATCGCCTCCAGATAGACCGTCACGATTGCAGTTATCAGCCCGATGAAACCAATCCGCACCCACTGCGGCCGTGAAAGGATGGGCTGTTTTAGCGGCCGGGGTTTGTTCTCCATTAAATCCGATGCAGGTTTATCGAATCCCAGCGCTAACCCAACCGGGACCTGCACGAGAAAGTTGATCCATAGGATTACGAACGGCGTAAACGGTATTCCCCCAAGGATCAGAAACATGGCAGCCAGCAGGTATGAAACGATAAACGCCACCAGCGTGGTCATCTGATATCGGACAAAATTAAACAGGTTGTTATAAATCGCCCTCCCGAACTCCACCGCCTTGACAATGGTTGCGAAGTTGTCGTCGGTCAGGATCATCACTGCAGCTCCCTTCGAGACTTCGGTTCCGGTGATGCCCATGGCCACACCGATATCGGCTTTCTTCAAGGCCGGGGCATCGTTGACCCCGTCACCGGTCATAGCCACGATGTTTTCCTGTTCCTGGAGCAGGGTCACCAGGCGGATCTTATCTTCTGGCGCCACACGCGCTACCACGCCGATCTCGGGCAATTTACCCTTCAGCTCTTCATCGCTTGTGGCGGCGAACTCGGCGCCTGTCAGGGCCATACCCTCGATACCCAATTCATGGCCGATGGCCGTCGCCGTAACGGCGTGGTCACCGGTGATCATGCGCACCTGGATACCGGCGCTGTGACACTTAGCGATGGCATCCCTGGCTTCGGCTCGCGGCGGGTCTACGATACCAACCATCGCCAGCAGGGTCAGGTCATTGATCAGATCGATCAGATTGGATTTCGGATCGAAGTTGCCCGGGTCGAAGTCGCGCCGCGCTACGACCATGACACGCTCTCCTGCCTTGGCGATGCGCTCGTTTTCATCCAGCGCAATCTGGCGATTTTCTTCCGTAACCGGGACGGCTTCTCCACCGGGGTCCCAGTAGTAACCGCCTTTGGCGATCAAAACATCCGGCGCGCCCTTGACAAAGCAGCGCACAATCGGTTCACCATTTTCGTCTGTCATGTTGTGGAAGGTGGCCATGAACTTGTAATCCGAATCAAAGGGAACCTCCGCCACGCGCGGGTACATCTCGCGGGCGCCATCCACGCTGATTCCGCCCTTCTCTGCCAGCACGATCAGCGCGCCTTCGGTCGGATCACCGATCAAAGCGCCGTTGTCGAGGGTGGCGTCGGCGCAAAGCGCCATAGGCAGCATGACCTGGTCGAGATCGACCCTGGTCCCGCCTGCGCTTTGCAGATTGCCTTCGGTGCTGTAAGCCAGAGTGCCTTTCTTAAAGGGGTGTCCTTCCGCATCACCGCTGGCAAGCGTGTAATCACCCTGTGTTCTGTAGCCTTCGCCGGTTACAGTGAAGCGGTTCTGGCCGGGGATGGTGAACTCACGCGCCGTCATCTTGTTAAGCGTCAGCGTACCGGTTTTGTCGGAGCAGATGGCTGATACGGAGCCCAGCGTCTCAACTGATGGCAGCCGTTTAACAATTGCATTCTGTCTGGCCAGCGCGCGTGTCCCCAAAGAATACATGGTGGTGACCACGGCCGGTAAACCGGTGGGAATCGCAGAGATGGCCAACGCTACACCTGAGATGAAGATGGTTTCCATGGGTTGGTCATTTATAATGCCAAGAACAATCATGGCGATGAATGCCAGACCGGCCAGACCGGCAATGATCATCGTCAGCCGGTCGAGCTGCTTTTGGAGCGGGGTCTTGTCCGCCTCGGTTTTATTGAGCAGGTCGGCGATGTGGCCCATCTCCGTGCCCATACCCGTGGTGGTGACGATCATCTCTCCTCGCCCACGCGTGACCGAAGTGTTCATATAAGCCATGCAGTGGCGGTCGCCCAGGGGGGCATCGGCATCCTGGATAGTCTCCGTGTCTTTCGGTGAAGCGACGCTCTCGCCTGTCAGGGCTGCTTCCTCGATCTCGAGGGTAGCCGTGACAAAGAGGCGGCCGTCAGACGGGACGAGGTTGCCGGCTTCCATCAGCACGATGTCTCCCGGTACCAGTTCTCCGGCATCCACCTCGACCGCCTGGCCGTCACGGCGCACGCGGGCGATGCTCTTCATGGCTCCTGCCAGCGCCGCCAGGCTGGCTTCCGCTTTGGCTTCCCCACGCAGACCCAATACCGCGTTGAAGATTGTTAAACCAACCAGCACAAGCGTGGTCCCTAATTCTCCGGTGAAGATCTGGTTGATGATGGCTGCGCCCAGCAGGATAATTTGCATGAGGTCCTGGTACTGGCGTAGGAATGCCTGCCAACCGGGTTCTTTTTTCTTATCTTCTAATTGATTTGGGCCGTATTTTCCCAGCCTCTGCTCCGCTTCAGACGTGCTCAACCCCTTCGCCGGGTCAACCCGAAGCTCTTGGCCGACCACTTCCGGGGTCATGGTATACCAATCGGGATGATTGTCTGTTGTTTCTGACATTATCCATCTCCTTTTTCACATTGGGTACAAATATTTATCCCTAGTCGAGGGGAGCCGGAACAGCTGGGCGATAGGACCTCCTTAAGTTGCTCCGGCTCTCATTCAAGCTACTCTTCAATAAGCGGATGGCCGTCTAAGCGACGGCCGTCCGCTCGTTGTTGAATTCATCTTCTGTCAGGTGACCTGTCCGGTCGCCTGACTTAACTAACACCTCCAGGTTGGACAATGCCCGGAGTGCATGATCTTCTCTATCGAATTTAGTACCCCTCATAACCAGGAAGACGGTTGCGGCCTGCGCCTCCTGCATACCAGAAAATATCTGCTAGAAACATTAGGCCCAGCCAAAGCCAGTCCCAGCCGATCAGACCACCTGGCGCCACGATGACGAACATGAGCGTCGTCCACGGTAGAAAGATGATGCCTAGCACCGGCCAGATCCACCACAGACCGCCGCTGAACAAACTACTGAAGGCATTCTGCCAGCGTACGGGTTGGATAAGCCACCAGATGACGTTAAAAAAACGCGGTCCCAGAAATACGAGTGTTAAAAATGCACAGCACATGATTTGTTCTCCTTGTCTTGTTGAATTTCCTTTTAAACCAATTATTGTTCCATATAGCTGGTTACATTTTGAATCGCCATTCCTTCTTTTCTTGAGCTAATAGAAACCTTCATCGTTTCAATAGCTTATTGTGTAAATAGAAGGTTTATGTCCCGAGCAGCTTGGCCTTCTGGGCGGCGAACTCCTCTTCGGTGAGGATGCCCTGGTCTTTCAGATCAGCCAGGCGCTCCAGCTGTGAAGCAACATCAACTTCCTGCGCAGGCGCAGGAGCAGGCGCTGGTGGGGGAGCATACTGCTCTTGCTCGTATTGCTCCTGCTCGTACTGTTCTTGCTCGTAATCCTGCGCGTATTTCTTGTCCTGATGGTGGTGCACCGCACCGGCCGTGCCGGCGATAACTGCGGTACCGACTGCAGCTCGACCAATCCTTCTTCTTCTCATCCTTCTTCTACCTCTAGGCATTTCAACCTCCTGTTCTTTTGTATTGTGTATTAAGTTTCATATCTCAGGCTATGCTTCAGCCTGGGCGAAAATCTCAAGCGTTTCATTGACGACCTCGAAGGGGATGCGGTCGAACATCACTAGCCGTCCGCCGGAACGGACCGCGGCTTCCCCGAACTTGATCGCCCACAGGTTTTCAAGAAGCAGTAGGGCGGCGGTAGTATTGTCATCCATCGCCCCCGCGATCACCTCAATATCTTCGACCTGGATGATACCGCTGATTTCCACATTCAGCGGATCGAAGATAGCTATAATTTCGGGTGTCAATTCCTCAATCTCGAGTACCTGGTAATTCCCATCCTGATCCTTCTGGATGATGACCAGATCGATCACCCGGATAATCTCTTTCTTTACCAGCTCGAGCAGTTCTGGCAGGGTCTCCCCTGTTAGCTGGTCGGTCTTGAATTCGATGGCAAAAAAGTCAATTGGTCCGTAAGTCATATAATTTCTCCTGTTGAGAAAAGTTTGAATTAATTGCTAATATTATTCTGAGATTGCACCGCCCACAGCTGCAAAAAATTCGTCCAGAACAACCGGGGCAAGGGTGGGAATTGTTTGGTGGCAGCAGGCGGTA
>CBFDCK010000085.1:0-13341 GCA_965603285.1 uncultured bacterium | reverse complement strand
ATACTTCGTATGCTTGTAGTTATACAAGCCTGCTTCAACAGGCTTGGTGGGTGGGATTTGGTAAAACCTCTCGCAGGTTGTAAATTGCTTTTTCGATGCGATCGGTTTTGTTATGTGGGGGACTTTCGAATCAGAGCTGTGTAACATGCGGGAGGTTGGGAGGTGACTTGTACATCATTATCTTTTTATCCCTTGAAAAAAGCTCAATAATTATGTATCATCATTGTAGATACATTGTAGAGATGTTAGTATGCGTACTCAGGTGCAAGAATGGGGCAACAGTAGGTGGAAATTGAGGATGTGTCAACAATGGAGATCATTTACAAATCAATCGGAATAATTCACAGCTCCTTCGGCGAATTGGAATCCATGCCGATCCAGCCCACCAGCGATGCCAGCGGACCCGGCACTGTTGAGGTCTTCTCACCCTTTGATCAGGGTCTAAAGGACCTGGATGGATTCTCCCACATCATCTTGCTCTACCATCTCCATGCAGTTCGGGATCATGCGCTCACGGTGATACCCTTCATGGATTCGGAGCCGCGCGGCATCTTTGCCACGCGAGCGCCGACGCGACCCAATCCGATCGGTCTATCTGTGGTGAGGCTAAAGAAAGTGGTGGGCAATATCCTGCATGTCGAGGACTTGGATGTGTTGGACGGCGCTCCTCTGCTTGACCTGAAACCCTACGTGCCCGAGTTTGACGATCGCCCGGGAACGAGTATAGGTTGGTTGGAGCAGGCCAAGGGGAAGGTGAAGGGTAAAAAATCAGACATACGTTTTATACAATAACGGAATGATTGATGTTCGAGCGAAAAGTTGAATAACATCAAGAGGAAGCATTTTCGGGAATTGATAATGCCAGGAAATATGCTGAAAGTGCCCAGAAATCCATGCTGAGGTACAGGGCATTTCTGAAAAACCTTCAATCGCTGGATGTTGAAGGTCGATATCTTGAAATCGGTGCGGGACCAGGGGTTCTAGCTGTAGAAATTGCCCGTGCTCATCCTGGAGTTAAGATAACCGCAGTCGAAATATCTCCGGAAATGGCAACTGTTGGGGGAGAATATGTTGCTGAAAATGGTCGCGAAGATACAATTGAATTCGTTATTGGCGATGTAGATGATAAAGGGCTGATCGATTCATTAGGTAAATTCAATTTAGTCTACTGCACGTATACGCTTCACCATTGGGTTGATGCTGCAAAAACAATATCCAATCTAAATTGTGCGGTTGCTAATGATGGCGTTCTATACCTGTATGATTTAAGAAGAGTATGGTGGCTCTATTGGACGCCAATCCAGAATGGGTTCTTTAGATCGATCCAAGCTGCATATACGCCGGCTGAAGTAAGATCAATGCTACGAGGATCTGGCTTTGAGGGTTTTAAAATCAAGAACGAATTTCCTTTCATGCAGTCAATTTTTATATAGATAAGGACCCACTCTGGCATACTTCGTATGCTTATACTTCGTTGGCTTAAACTCCATAAGCTGGCATACTACGTATGCGGCAAACTGCGTTTGCTTGGGAGAGGGGTATCTCTAAATCAAGGAAGTGATTCGATGAAATTCTGCGGCAACTGCGGTGCATCTCTTGAGGGAAGGGAGTTTGAGCACAGGATGCGACTTTACTGCCCAGAGTGTGGGCAAATCCACTATGATCAGCTAAAAGTAGGAGCCGGTGGACTTATTGAGCGCAACGAGAAACTGCTGCTTCTTCAACGAACAAAAGAGCCCTTCGAACATTGCTGGAATTTGCCCGCCGGTTATGTGGAGAGTGATGAAAGCCCGCCTCAGGCAGTCATCAGAGAAGTCAACGAGGAGACCGGGTTGGTGGTCGAGGTAGAAGAGTTGATCGACGTTTACTTTTTTGCTGATGATCCGAGAGGCAACGGCATCCTGATAGTTTTTAAATGCAAGTCCGTTGGGGGTGAACTGACCGCCAGCGCCGAAGGGGATAATCCAACCTATTTTGACGGACGTGATATTCCTGGGGAGCTGGCTGGTGGGGGGCACGATCAAGCGATACAAACCTGGAAAAGAGGCAAAAGTGCTGAGCTAGATGGAAAGACATGACCCTCACCCCTAGCTGGTCTCACACAAAACCTCACGCGGGTTGAATTGGGCAAGTAAGGCGTGAGGTATTGGTTTTCTGGAGTGATATAACCTGCAGGAGGTTTTTACCCCAGGAGATTTGACCCTGAGACAGCCTCCCGCAGGTTACACAGGACTGGTTGGAATGGGTTGTTTGTATTTTGAAGAGGATTTTGAAGCAGCAGGAATTAGCAACCTGCGAGAGGTAAACAACGCAGAGCGTGACGTTATTAGGGTACGACGCTGGAGCATCGTACCCAGGAGGAAAAAGCGCGGGAGGTTTATCCTTATGATTGCGGCTTACGGGCAGTGATTTTAGCGCTGAAGATCGCTCTATAGAGCGAGACGCAATCGGAATCCGCGATCTCGTCAATACTTATATCAAATTGCTCTGCTGCCTCGTCGATCGTCTCCTTATCTATATACACCGGCGTGAATTTCACATCTTCAAAACCAGCATTTTTAATAGCAGCGGTGTAGTCTCTTACATCTAATGCCCCAGCGATGCATCCTGCCCATGCGCTCAGGTTGTTTTTGATTTCGTTTGGCAAAGAACCATCCGTCACAATATCGCTCACTGACAGCCGCCCTCCCGGTTTCAACGCCCGGTATGCTTCACGAAATACCTGCGGCTTATCAGTGCTGAGATTGATGACACAATTCGATATGATCACGTCGACGGTATCATCAGCCACTGGCAGATGCTCGATCTCACCCAACCGAAATTCGACGTTCTTTATGCCGATTTTAACCTTGTTGGCGCGGGCTTTCTCGATCATTTGAGCGGTCATATCTACGCCAATAATGTGCCCGGTTTCGCCGACGCGCTTTGCTGCCAAGAAACAATCGATGCCACCACCTGAGCCCAAGTCCATTACAGTCTCACCAGGTTGAAGCGATGCCAGCGTGACCGGATCACCGCATCCAAGTGAGAGCATGGTGACATCGTCAGGAAGCTCGGTGGCGTCAGGTGTCTCGTAAATCTTAGATACGGTGTCGATATCGATGGTCGTGGTTGGTGTACAGCAAGTGTCATTACTCCTACTTGGTCCGCAACAGTTGGCAGCTTTTTCTGGACGGAAATCACTGGCAATTTTACCGTATCGTTCGCGCACATGGGTACGAACATCAACAATGGTATTTTCCTTTACTTCATTGGATATTTTTAATCTCCTTATATAGATATATTTATATATTTCGATATTTATTCTCAAAAAAAGAGCTTGTATAAAAAAAAATTATTCCGTTAGTTCGATAGGATACTCAGGTGCGAAGTTTTCAGCCACCTGACAGCAAGCTGTGGCTAAGCGTTCCTGGTTCAGCGTGTACAACACTTGCTTGCCTCGTCGTTTAGCGCTCACCAAACCGGCATTCCTGAGGATTTTCAGGTGGTGAGAGACGGTTGGTTGGGCGACATCCGATGCTGCCACGATGTCATTGACGCTTAATTCCTGGCAGCAGCACAGCATCATGATTTTTTGACGGGTATCATCAGACAGCGCTTTGGCAAATTCTACAGTGTCTATGTTTGTGGCATTCATATTGATAACCTTCTATAGGTAATTATATCGATAGTTATCGATTTGTCAAGGGTTTTTAACTAAATTTGTTAGCCCAAAGTAGTAGAGTCCCATTTATCCACATTCCAAGAACATCAGTCCCGACTGGTCTCACACATGATATCCCGCGGGTTGAATTGAGGAAGTAAGCGGTGAGGTATTTGATTTCTGGAGTATTTTGTGATTGAGGGTGATAAATAAACCGGAGGAGGTTTGACCCTGAAGGTTGAATTGGGCAAGTGAGGGGTGAGGTAATGGGTTTCTGGTGTGTTTAAACCCGTGGGCGGATGGTCCCGAAACAACCTCCCGCAGGTTACACGGGATTGATAGGAATTGGTGATTTTTTTGATGAAGAGGATGTTGTTGCGGCGGGAATACGAAACCTGCGGGAGGTTTGGTAAGGGTTGTGGTTAAAAAACGAGGAGCGTGACATTGTCAGGGTACGACGCTGGAGCATCGTACCCAGGAAAGTGGTAGCATTGGAGCCAGGAGAAACCCTCACCTCGGCTGGTCACACCCAACCTCCCGCAGGTTACAGGGGACTGGTTTGAATTGGTTATTTGGATTTTGAAGAGGATGAGGTAGCAGCGGGAATACGAAACCTGCGGGAGGTTTTACTGCGGGAGGTTAGACAATGGGAGTCTTACCTGGATGGGGTAAAATCAAGGTAAACAGGGAGTATCTTTGGAGGTGTACCGTGATTAATCCATCATTGGCTCGCGCAGTAGAAAGGTTCGCTGATCTCACTCAAGATGTGCCTGATTCAGATCTCGATCGCGAATGGACATGGGGTGCTTATGATTCTGATGGGGTACGTTTTGCGTTCTTCCGAACTTATGAAGAACTACGTGAGTTGGCTGTTAGGACGGCTATGGAGCGTGCTGCCCACGGGCGTATTGCATCGTCGGCGCAACGGATTCTAAACCAGTACCATACTGCATATCGCGACCTGGAGGCGGCATTGCTTGGGGTACAAGCTGGCGAAGCCAATCGTGCACCTGGCGAGGGAGAATGGTCGCTGCGCCAGATCGCGGCGCACATCATCGAAGCGGAGGTGGGTTTCTTTGGGGTGGTTAAATACGCGCTTGATCGACATCGCATTTCTGATGGACGACCGGCGCATATCCCAGACGATGAATGGGAAGCCATTATAGGGATGGATGAGGCTTCTATCGAGACTATATTGGACGGTCCGTTGGTGGGTATCCAGTCATATTATGAAGCCCTGCATGAACGGGTACTGTTAGAGTTCGCTGATATAAGTGAAGGAGAATTGATTGTGCCCTCAATGTATTGGGAGGGTTATGAGATGAGTCTGCGATTTCGTTTACATCGCTTCGATTCACATCTACGCCAGCATATTGTCCAGGTTGATAAGACTCTGGAAGTTACCGGTCACTCGCCAAATGAGTCCAAGCGCCTCTTGCGCCTGATTTACTCAGCACTGGGGGAGACCGAAGGAGCAACGATTGGCGCCTGGGACGTGACTGAGGAGCTCAGGCGTGAGGCAGCGGAGACAATTGCTGCACGCGCTGACGAGGTCGCTGGAATCCCGGCATAATTATAGAAGGAGAGAGTGGGTACAGTGAAAGAAGAACCTCCCGCAGGTTAGACAAGCCTGATGGGGATGAGTAATTCATATCTTGGAGTGTATGGCGCACTGGCATGAATTCGAAACCTGCGGGAGGTAATAAACGCGGAGCGTTACGTTATTAGGGTACGACGCTGGAGCATCGTACCCAGGAGGATACAGCGCGGGAGGTTTGGAGAGGGGAGACTTGTAGTAGCTTGTCAAGTCAAATGAAATTGTTAACGAAGTGGTCTGCACCTTTGACTGAAAAACGTTATAATCTAGGGAGGGGTTTGGATATCGGTTGCTGAACTTGAATTCGGTTTTAAAGGAGAGTAGATAATGCAGTTTGTGACAGATAGTGGCACGGATCTTTTTTTAACCCTCGAACAATTATCCGATTTGAATATAAAGATTGTGCCTCTCAAAGTTAATCTGGAAGGCAAATCTTATCAGGAGGGCGTTGACATCCAACCAGACGAGTTCTATCGTTTGCTAGCTACCACCGATGATCTCCCTACAACATCCCTGCCATCGGCAGGGGAGTTTGCAGATCTCTACCGGCGGCTGGGAACCAGCGACCCCGACATAATGTCTATTCACCTGTCTTCGGGATTGAGCGGCACTTTCAACGCAGCTCAAGCAGGAGCAGCGCTGGTATCGGATTTGAATATCACAGTTGTAGATACAAAAACCCTGTCATCACCTGCGGGATGGCAGGTGGAAGCGGCAGCGCGCGCGGGGAAAGCTGGCTGGGCTGTGGAGCAAATTCTGCCCCTTATGGATGGTATTCGCAATGCAACTGACACCACTTTTA
Source organism: uncultured bacterium (assembly GCA_965603285.1). GTDB lineage: Bacteria > Chloroflexota > Anaerolineae > Anaerolineales > UBA4823 > JAUWPO01. Next base: position 7,299 of record CBFDCK010000085.1, on the reverse strand, counting down.
CCTTGAAAGAGTTGAAGTACTTGATTCATGGCGGGCGTATTAGTCACATGAAGGGGCTGGTCGCCTCTTTGCTGAACATCAAGCCGCTGATCGGGGTGGAACCAGAGGGTGGAACTTATGAGCAGCTAGGTCAGGTGCGTTCATTTAAGAAAGCTGTTACGGGGCTGGTTGATCTGATAGCTAAAAAACACCCACCCGGCAGCGCGCTAAGAGTACAGGTGTTGCACGCCCAAAATCCTGAAGGAGCGGAAATGCTGCGCGAGCAGATAGACCAGCGCTTCGAATGCACGTGGCTCCCGTCAGGCCAAATGTCCTTAGTACTGGGCGCACATACAGGTCCCAGCATGATCGGGGTCGGATGCGCTGCAGAGGAAGCTTTTTCCGATATACCTTAACGGTCCTAAAAAACCTCCCGTGGAGTGCAGTGGGTTATTTAGGAGTGAGATTTTGGATTCCTGGAGTGATTAAACCTACGGGAGGTTTTGCCCAGCTAAGCCATCAATTCCATTCCAGATCACTTCTTGTCCTCCAATATTCCCCCGCTGGTTCTACCAGCGCCTGCAGATGCGATGCCGCTTCGTCATCCCAACTTACTTCCAGTGCTTTCAAGTTTGATAACAAATGGTCCTCGCGAGCAGCCCCGCTCAGGACAACATCAACCCATGGTTGGGCGAGCACACCAACCAGAGCAAACCCATCCACTGTCGTACCCAGGCGCCGCGCTTCGCGCTTTAGTAGCGCCAGCTTTCCCGCAAAGGCTGGCTTCTTGTTCCTCTCGGTCAGGCGACCGTTAGCCAGGGCTTCCTTCACGATGACCCCCATTCCGGCTTGCCAGGCGCTCGTCAGAGCCGGTCCTGCTGACATTTCCAGCAGGTTCCAGGTCGCCTGCACACAATCGAACAAGCGAACCCCACTGACGTTGACATTCATGGCGTGTTCCAGCACCTCCGCCTGACGCGGACCACTGACTGACAGACCGATTAGAATTCCGGACTCTTTCAAACGAGCCAGCTCGGTGTGTACTTCTCGGTTTTCCAAGATACCACTATCTATGGTAGCTGAATGCACCTGGTAGAGATCCAAATATTCTCCTAGATGCGATTGGCTTTCCCCCCACTGCCTCCGAAGGACGGACAGGGAGTGCTCCTTGACTTCGTGGACATCTGCATCCACCTGCCAAGCGGCGGTGTAGGTGTAGCCCCACTTCGAGCCGACGGCGACCGAGCCGGGAGAAAACTGGCGCGCCTCCAACCAAGTGCCCAGGAATTGCTCCGCCCGCCCGTACGAGCGGGCGGCATCGAAATAACGAACGCCGGCATCATAAGCCGCATCGAGAACCCTGTGGGCGTGAGCCTGCATTTCCGTCACATCGTAATTGCTTTGCAGATCGTCGGCGTGTCCTAAATTTATGTAACCTGGTCGCCCGAGGGCGGCAAGTCCTAGACCGATGGGGGTGACGAGCAGGTTAGTAGAGCCGAGCGGATGTAAGTTCATGATTATTGCCTCAGTCTGTGGCGGGTAGTAATGGAAGAGTTAGGTTTGCTGATAATAATTTATTTAAGTTTGCTTAAACGCAGAGCGTTACGTTATCAGGGTACGACGCTGGAGCATCGTACCAGGTTAAAATACCATTATCAGGGTGCGACGCTCGAGCATCTTACGCAGGTTAAGGTTGGTTCGATTCCTGTTTTCTTCACAGTCAAACAAAACTCCTGCTCGGCTTGCGAGCGAGGATGTGCAGGAAGTAGGCAACAACCTGGGTGTCTTGAATGCTTGGACACTCACGCACAGTCTCATCACTGGGGCGCGGCTCTTCAATACGCTCGAGTGTGAAACCGACCTCAATCAGCAGGTTAAGCCACTGGCTGAGTGTTCGAGTAAAGCGCGGCACCTTGAAATCCGGTAGACCCTCTTTGACATGCGGGGGCGCGGCGCTGAACAGCCATTCTGTAATTTCGCCCTGCAGGTTCCGGAAATAGTCGCCGACTTCGATAGCATATGTAAGACCGTTCTCGTCACGTAGATTGCGGCGATGGGGGGTGTCGTAGCATGGGTGGGTGATCGAAAACTGCAAGAAGCCGCCGGGTTTCAGGACCCGATATGCTTCGGTGAGCACGCAATCCGTTTCGGCGATGTCCATAAAGCTCATGAAGCCGGTTGCAAAGTCAAAAGAAGAATCGCAAAACGGTAGTTCCACGACGCTGGCGATCTGGTAGTTGATTCCCAAGGGCTGTCCACGCTCCAACAGCTGTGCGTGCTGGACGAAAACTGTAGAAATATCAACGGCGATCACCCGGGCGCCCCGATCCGCCAGCAGGCGGGTGTTGTGTCCTTCCCCACAGCCGATGTCTAAGCCCAGCAGCCCATCTACATCAGGCAGCATCCCGAAGAAGGCTGGTGTGTTGAGGAAATCGCGATATATGTCATATCCTGCCCGCGCAAGTTCGGTCCACGCCTCGGCATTCCCGTTCCAGTATCGACCAACTTCCTTGTGATCCACTCCAACCTCAATCTCTAAGTCCAGTAATAGTCTTGCATCGATAACCCGCAATATAATTCAGCAATCATTTTCGTTTTTTTTACTTCGTTTCCGAGCGGATTTCGTGAATGTAAGTTATTCAAATAACTGTAATTGGCTCCTATAATTCAAAATCCTTTTTTCTGCTAATTTAACATAATCTGAATTTATATCATACCCAACATAGTCGCGCTCATTCTTAATCGCTGACAAACAGGTCGAACCACTTCCGGCAAAGGGGTCCAATACCACATCACCTTTGAAAGAATACAATTGGATCAGGCGATAAGGCAATTCTTCTGGAAACGGGGCTGGGTGTCCAACTTGCTTTGCTGAAATGGCAGGAAATGTCCATACGCTCTTGGTCCATTCAAGAAATTCACCTTTTGTGATTGTGTTTTCCCTATCTTCTTTTATTCTTGAAAACGTCTCTTTAGAAAAAATCAGGATATATTCGTGAATATCTCTTAAAACAGGATTCGAGGCTGAAAGCCAACTTCCCCAAGCAGTTGATGGACTTGCACTTGAAGCCTTGTTCCATATTATTTCGCCACGCATGAGATAACCAATTTCCTGCATTCCTTCGATAATGTAGCTATGAAGCGGTATGTACGGTTTTCTACCAAGATTAGCAACATTGACACATGCGCGTCCACTAGGCACTAAGACTCGATATGTTTCCTCCCAAACAGTGTTTAATAAATTCAAATATTCATTCAGGTTTAGATCATCATCATATTCTTTGGAAACATTATATGGAGGCGAAGTAACCATTAGATGGACACTATTATCAGGTAGTTCATCCATTTTTTCGCTGGATTTGCAGAAAATTTTATTAATATTCTTGTCAGGAATTTTGTTCTCGATATACTTCACCTTTTTATTATTACGTAAGCCTTCATACAATCTGCTTTTATAGAATTTTGTGGAATCGTGATTGATATGACCCGCAGTCCCGAATGAACTTGTCTCGGTAGCGGTTCTTTTTTGTGTACGGGGTTCCTTTGTCATCCTAACTCCTAAGAAGCGATGAGACATTTTAGCACACACCAATTCACACAAGTAACTTTTATCAACCCCAATCCTAGCACAAACGACATCACTGGAATTCACCAGGTTTACGAGTGCGGGTTAGAAGAATAGTAGTGCCGATAAACTATTATAATGTTGTAGAAATCTTCTCAAACTGAAAGGAAAAAAAATGGATATTCGCAAGTACAACCGTTCCGCGTGGGATCAAGAAGTTGACCGCGGAAACAAATGGACCCTCCCGGTAAGCGATGAGGAGATCGCTGCCGCAAGAGTAGGAGGATGGGATATCGTCTTAACACCTACGAAACCGGTCCCAAAGGAATGGTTTCCTGAGTTGGAAGGTCTTGACGTCCTGTGCCTGGCTTCGGGCGGAGGCCAGCAAGGACCAATCCTGGCTGCGGCTGGGGCGAGTGTAACAGTTTTCGACAACTCCCCCAAGCAATTGGAGCAGGACCGGCTCGTCGCAGAGCGGCATAAGCTTCCCGTCACCACAATCGAAGGCGATATGGCTGATCTCTCTGTGTTCTTCGGTCAGAGTTTTGATCTCATCGTCCACCCGGTTTCAAACTTGTTCGTCCCTGACATCCAACCAGTATGGCAGGAAGCCTTCCGCGTGCTGCGCCGAGGTGGTGCGCTGCTGGCTGGTTTCACAAACCCGGCGATCTATCTCTTTGATCACAACCTTGCGAACCGCAGCGGGATTCTACAGGTTAAGTATGCGCTGCCGTACTCTGATCTGACCAGCTTACCTGACGAGGAAAGACAGTTATATATTGAGACCGGAGCGCCGCTCGAGTTCAGCCACACATTGGACGATCAAATTGGCGGGCAGCTCGAAGCGGGATTTGTGATCGCTGGTTTCTTTGAGGATACTTTTGATGAAGAGGATAATGACCTGCTCACAGATTACATGCCATCTTTCATCGCTACGCGAGCGGTTAAGCTTTGATTTTAATGACCCCGAATCAACCTCCCGCAGGTTACACAGGACGGGTGGGAATTGCAGATTTGAATCTTAAAGATGATGATTTGACGGCAGGAATTCGAAACCTGCGGGAGGTTCAGTAATGAGACCCCACCTCTGACCCCTCCCCCTGAAATGGTGAGGGGAAGAAACCTGCGGGAGGATTGGCAAGGGCTATGGTTAAAAAATGCAGAGCATTACGTGATCAGGGTACGACGCTGGAGCATCGTACCCAGGTTAAAAAATAGGGAGGGGAAGCAACCTGCGGGAGGTTTGGGAAATTGGTACAATGATATAATATCCGAAATCTAAAATGAGGAGGAATTAATGATCAATTACAGTGATTTAAACACATCTGAGCGCATCCTTTTAGGTCCAGGACCTAGCATGGTTCACCCACGTGTATTGCGGGTGATGGCAACCCCGCTGGTGGGGCATCTAGACCCGCAGTTCCTGACGGTTATGGACGAAGTCCAGGAACTGCTGCGCTTTGTCTTTCAAACCAAGAACGAATTCACTTATCCCATATCCGGCACGGGCACCGCAGGGATGGAAGCGGCGTTGTGTAATTTTATCCAGCCTGGGGATGAGGTCCTAATCGGGGCGATAGGTTATTTTGGGGAACGCCTATGTGATATCGCCGAACGGTATGGGGCAATAGTGCGCCACATTGATAAGCCCTGGGGAGAGAACTTTTCGCCGGAAGAAATTGAAGCCGAATTGAAAAAGAAACCAGCCAAGCTTGTGGGGTTGGTGCACGCCGAGACATCCACCGGCGCGCTGCAGCCGATGGATGAAATCGGAGCAATCGTCCACAGCTATGGCGGATTGCTCTTATTGGACTGCGTCACTTCTTTAGGTGGACTGCCGGTCAAGATCGATGAATGGGATGTGGATATAGCTTACAGCGGTTCCCAGAAATGCCTGAGCTGCCCGCCTGGGTTGGCACCCATAACAATCAGCGAACGGGCTCACGTCGTGATGCGCGAGCGCAAGATGCCGGTTGCCAACTGGTATCTGGATTTAAGTCTGTTGGACAATTACTGGGGCGAAGAACGCACCTACCATCATACCGCACCGATCACCATGATCTACGCCCTGCGAGAGGGGTTGCGGCTTGTATACGAGGAAGGGCTAGAAGCGCGCTTCGCACGCCACCAACGACATGCCGAGATACTGTGGGAAGGTTTAGAAGGGATAAACCTGACCATGCACGTACCCGTGGAATACCGGCTTCCAACCTTGTCCACGCCCCGAATTCCCGAGGGTGTGGATGACCTTGCTATCCGTAAGCAATTGCTGAACGAGTACAATACTGAGATTGCGGGCGGTTTCGGCAAACTGGCGGGTAAGGTGTGGCGTATCGGTCTGATGGGCTACTCGTCACGGGTGGAAAATGTGACCCTGCTGCTGGCTGCACTGGAGGAACTTCTCGGATAGAGTTTTTCCCCGCTGATCTGGGCTAATTCCCACGAATTATTAGGGGATTTACGCCGACCTGTTATAACCTGTATGACGCCGGTTTGTCCTGTTCCGGAGGGTCGGTATGTACTGGTTTATACTTATATTCGAAACGCCACCGGGTTAAAAAGAAACCGGTGGCGTATATTGTTAAAAGAAACATTTCCTAATGATATTTCTTGATATTGAATGGGGGTGACCCTAAATTTATTATTCCTCTGTTACCTCATCCAATTCTTCTTCAAATTCCTGCAGCGGGCGCTTGAGGACGATTTCCGTGCCGTCGCGCACGCCGGCCATACCGACAACTTCCCAGCCGCCGTCGCCCCTTTCAGCGAGAAATTCATACAGCATTTGACCTATCGGCTGCCCGCTTGTCATAGTGCCGACTTCCTGCCCGTTGGCAAGCATCACCACACCGCCAAAAGTACGTACGACCAAGTATTCCCACTTCTGCATTTTCCACTCTCCTAGTGCGCTTTGAATAATATTATGTCCTATAGTCTAGCATGTCTATGATGTGGTTGTCAATCGGTATTTGACATCTGGGTTTGGACGAATGTACCGTTCAGGGATTCTATAATTTATGCTGAATAAATGGGTGGGGTTCTAAGGCAATTCGTCCCCGCTGAGGTATCGGATCATAAATTTCGTGTCCGAACGATCAAAATCGCTTTGAAATCAATGTAATTGGATATACAACGCCGTTACACTCGATTGTAAGAAGTGAGGAGCTGTCCCAAACCATTCAAGGCATGTGGGTCGAGGTATATGGTATTCAGAATTAAATCGGCTGGCGGATCCAGCAGTCCGCCTTCAACGATGCTTGAGAAGGGACTGCCCCCCAGCAGGCGGTTTACAAATGAAAGATACAAACGGTCCAGCACCCCTGCAGCCAACAGCAGGTGCAGCACCTTGGGACCGGTGGTGTTGTAGATTGTCCGGTAGCCCAAATCAAATAGACTCTCTACTAACCTGTAACCATTGACGCTCCCCTCCCCGGCGATGATCACTTTCCCGGTCTGACTTTCCAACGCCTTAATTCTTCCAGGATCGGCTCGGCTGGTGGTGATCACTACGATATTGCGGTCTCCCTGGATCAGCGCCGGCGGTACAGGGAAATCGAGGCTGCCGCTAATGACCGCCATATCTGGCTGGGGAGAGAGACCACGTTCAGTGCGCCAGTCCTTCAAATCGGTGAATTGCGGATCGTCGTAGACGCGCAGGATTTCTTGAGCTCTGCATTCTGCGTAGTCTCGCAAATAGCGCCCGCTTGTGATGAGGATATCCGCCTGCACCGCCAGTTCTTGAAAGAGGCGCCAAT
>CBFDCK010000084.1:0-13351 GCA_965603285.1 uncultured bacterium | reverse complement strand
GGCAAAATGCCTGCCCTACTAAATCAATCCTAATGCACGCCCGCGTTCAACAGCCTCGATGCGGCTGTGGGCGCCGAGTTTGCTGTAAATATTCTTGGTATGCATGCGCACTGTGTTTACACTCACCACCAGTTCATCGGCGATTTCATCGGTAGTGAGCGCGGTGGCTAGAAGTTTTAATACCTGCAGCTCGCGCTCTGTCAGCGGATCGATTAGATCAGTTGGTTGGCTTTTTGCAGCAGTTGCTTCCGGCGATGGAAAAGCAGCCAAGATCTGGTCAATGTAGTTAATTAATTCGGTGTTCATAACCTGCTTCTTTAATTTGCCCAGTAAATCTAACATTGGAGATCCCAATTCAATAAAAGGCCAGATCCAGCCGCCTGGATACGCCAGGTCGAGAGCTTCTTTAAGAACTGACATGGCTTTATTATCTTCTTTCTGTTTAAGATAAGCCAATGTCAATAATGACAGAATCACGATCTCTTGATATTTATTGTGGATGTCCTGGTTTTCCTGTTGATAAACCTGCAATAGTTCTACAGCTTTCTGCAGGCTTTCCCCCGATCCTTCGGCAACCAGCACCCGGCATTCAGTAATTCTAGGGACTTCAATCCACCACAGCATAATTCCGACGTCGGAAGAAGTATCAGCCGATCGCAGCCATCGCACAGCAGATAAATTGTCCCCCTGAATCAGAGATAAGCGCGCCTGGCTGGACGAAGCGGCTAAAATATTGCCGGGATCATTGGTGTTCTGCACAAAATTAACCAACTGGTTTGACGCTTCTGCTGCTTTGCCTGTCTCACCCTTCATCTGGTATAGAAGCGCTAACCCGCACATACTGTCTACGGCGAGCCGCGATTGCATTACGTAGCGATTTTCAATGAGCCGGGACAGCTTCTGGGCAGCTTCTACTTGATCATTTTGGAAAAAGGCTGCGCAAGTTTGAATATACAAGGCGTATGTCTCCGCATACACATCTCCATGTTCTATAGCTATATCCTGCCACTGCTGTGCAGGATAGAAAACCTGGTCCAATTCAGCTTCCAGCAGCTGAATAAATGACAGTCCCCCCCAAAGACGGATGCTTCGTGTTCCGGCAATATCGGGTTTAATTCTCAGCAGATTATTCAATTCCTGGAGAGCCTGTTCCTTTTCTCCGGTCATATGCAGGGACAGCGCAAAATGCAATTCCGCTTCGCCTCTTGTACGCTGAAATGACTCAGGGATAAGCTCAAGCGCACGCCTTTGGTGCTCTTGAGCAGACGATCCCTGGCCTTGAAAATAATTTATGTAGCCTTTTAAGTGGTTAATCTCTCCCCATAACAGCTCATTTGATTCATCTGTACCCAGGATCTGTTCGATCTTTTCAAGTGTGGGGAAAATTGCCAAAAGATTATGCTGATAGATACACAAATGGACCTGCGCCATAAGCAGTTCCGGTCGCTGCCCAACAACCGCAACCGGAAGCATGGACAGCCATTTTTCAAGAACATACCATCTGTCATCATCCAGGACCGTGTGCCGTTTACCCTCAACAATTTCAGCAGCGGCTTGTATGTCACCGGCATCCAAAGCATGCTGGATTGCATCATCGATCAACCCATTTTCAGCAAACCAAACATTGGCACGAGCATGCAAAGCATTGATCTCATCCTTTTGATATTGGCTTTGCAGCCAATTCAGCAGTGTACTCTGGAACAGGTGGTGGTATCGAAACCACTCACCCCGGTCGTCCAGGGCGATAGTAAACAATCCGGCATCCTCGAGCCATTCCAAAAACGCTCGTCCGCTGATTTTATTTTCAGCTTGTTCCTCATCCTCCTGACAGACTGCTTCACACAGTGGGGCGTTGAAGCGCTCCAAAATGGAGGTCTTCAACAGCCAACTCTGGATTTCTGGAGGCTGGTGCGAGACCACCTCGGCCGTCAGGTAATCCTGCACGTAACGGCTGTCGCCTTGCAGTCCACTTAAAAGACCGGCAACATCCTCCCGGTGGTGTAATGAAAGCGCCGCCAGCCGCAGGGCAGTCACCCAGCCTTCGGTCTTTTCATGGAATTTGGCTACCGCTTCCTGATCTATACGGATTCCCATGACATCATTTAAGAAGGTCGATGATTCTTCAGCAGAAAAGCGCAAATCTTTTTGGCGTATCTCGATCATCTGGCCGCTGGCTCGCAGCTGGTTGAGATCGAGCGGTGGGTCTCCACGGGAAGCGATCAACAGGCGCATCCTGCGATTGGGGCGTCGAAGCAGTTCATTCAGCAGGTTATGAATCCCCATCTCGTGAATCAAGTGGTAATCATCCAATACCAGGACAAATTCCGATTCAATATTCTCGATATCGCTTATTAAATTAGCGACGATGATTTTAAGAGCCGGCATGGGCGCAACCCCCAGCATCTTGCTGGTGATCCCGCACGCCTCAGGGAATTGTGTACGGATGGCGGCAATAACATGGGTAAGAAAAATTCGCAGGTCATTATCATCCCCATCCAGAGATAACCAGGCGCAGGGATACTCGCTGGCATCCAACCACATATTGGCCAGAGTGGACTTGCCGTATCCGGCGGGTGCAGAGATCAGTATGAGAGCCCCATGCCGCCCCTGGTCCAGCATTTCTTGGAGCTGTGTACGCGTTAAAAGATCCGGGGTGATGGCAGGGCGGTGGAGCTTTGTGGATAGAATTTGGCCAGCAGCCAGTTCGGCTGCTTCCATGGCGGCTGGCAGCTCAGCAAGTGCGCGGCGGTACTCATCGACCACAATCCCTGTGATTGCTGCGCTTAGAAACACCTCTCCCCTGCGCACCGCAAGGATTCCATCGACAATTTCTTCCGGTGCGCTCTCCTTTAAAATGTATCCGCTGGCGCCGGAAAGCAGCATCCCCTCTACGAAACCCTTTTCGGAGTGGATCGATAGGGCGATGACTTTTGTATGCGGCGCTTCTGAAAGGATACTCTGAGTAGACTGGATGCCGTCCATTCCAGGCATACTGATGTCCATCACGACCACATCCGGATCTAATTGGCTAACAAGTTCAAGCGCTTCCAAACCGTCGCCGGCTTCACCGACCACACGAAAATCGCTCTCATCCTCTAACAGCAGGCGCAGTCCCTTCCGAAAAACCGGGTGGTCGTCGACTAAGAGCACGTTTGTTATCATTTTTAAATTCCCACTTGGGTATCGTCAATTGCTCAGAGGGAGACTCAGAACGGCTTTGGTGCCCTGGTCGGGCTCGGATTCGATCATAAAATCGCCGCCCATATCGCTCATACGTTCCTGGATGCTGAAAAGACCAAATCCTTCTTCTCGTATGGCAGTCTTGGGGGCTGCATCAGGATCAAAGCCAACCCCATTATCCTCAATTATTACCTGAATTTTTTCACCTGCTTGCATCAATTGGACGCTCACTTTGCTGGCATGCGCATGCCGGACCACGTTGGTGAGCAGCTCGCGCACATTGCGGAATAGTATCGCTCTAATGTCTTCGTCCAACCTTATATCGGGTGATTGATCGATTAACTCTGTTTCCAGACCGTATCGTTTTCCTACTTGCTCCACGAGCCATTCGTCCACTGCTTCCCCCAAACCAAGCTCATGCAGCAAGGGGGAGCTCAGGTCAAAAACCAGGTTCTTTGTGTCCCGAATGGCGTTCAGCAGAGATTCAGAGATTTCATCCAGTATGGTATGCGTTTCGGGATCGGAGCAGGTTTTTCTGGCGGATGCCAGCCGCATACGTGCAAACGCCAGCGATTGACCTACATGGTCGTGCAGTTCGGTAGCAACACGGCGGCGCTCTCTTTCTTCTGTCAGGGTCAACTGAGTTGCCAGGTCTTTGAGGCGCTGCTGATATTCCTGGAGTTGTATTTCAGCAATCTTACTCTCAGTAATGTCGCGAATCAGGGCAATAAATCCATGGATATCTCCCGTTGGATCTATATCGGGTACGTAATTCACTTGCATCCATCGCTGTTCGCGATCCGGGTATTTAAATATCTGCTCGTATGACAACTCCTCCCCCGCTAGGACTGCAGCAATGTTTGACTCGGCGGCTGCATATCCTTCTGGTCCCAGGATTTCACTCACATATTTGCCTATGAACTCTGAGCGTGGCATCCTATAGTATTGCTCGAAACGCTGGTTGACAAAACGGTAATGCTTATGTTTGTCTACATATGCCACCAGGGCAGGCAAATTTTCAATTACCAGGCTGAGCAGCCGTTGGCTCGCCTGGAGATCAGCCTCGGTCTTCTTGCGCTCGATGATCTCCATGCTCAAGACTTCATTGGTCTGGAGCAGGTCGGCAGTCCGCGCGCTAACCAGTTCCTCTAAATGTATTTGCATCTCACGCAGCTGCAAATGGGTTTTCACTCGCGCCAGAACTTCTGATTCTTCGAAAGGTTTGGAGATAAAATCAACCCCACCAGATTCGAACCCCTGGACCCTGTCTTCCACATCCTGAAGCGCGCTCACAAAAATGATGGGAATATCCCGGGTGCGGTCGTCCTGTGTTAATTTGCGGCTGACCTCAAACCCGCTCATCTCTGGCATTCTGACATCGAGCAGGATCAGGCTCGGTGGGTGTGCCAACGCTGACTCAAGGGCTACCAAAGAACCGTCGGCTGGACGGACCCGGTAACCCGCTTTGCTGAGTATTTCAGTCAGCAGCCGCCGGCTGCCAATCTCATCATCGACCACCAGGATATCAATGCCCGGGTTTGCCATATTATATTTCGTGGTCATCATTCTCCCGTATCTCTCAATAATTCCCGGATGCGACCCATTTCGAGATCTTTCACCAGAGCGCGCAGCCCTGCGGCTGTGTCCGGAGCATGTTCTTCGATGCGTTGGATCACCTCCAAGGTTGCCTCCCTGTTCAGCGCAAGCGTCGTCTCTTCAAGCTCCTGCCGTAATTCTGGGGGTAGTTCTGCCAGCATCTCAAATGTCAGGGTAACAGATTGTGGTTGCCCTGACACTGCCAGCCCTTCTTTGTATAGATACTTTGCTCCTAGTTGGTCAGCCATAACATCAAAGATCTCGTGGTCCCGAAAAGGTTTGCTCACCAGGTCGTCACATCCGGAGGCCAGAATCTCATCCCTCTGTTCATCCAGGACACTGGCTGTAACTGCCACGATCCTGACCATCTCGCCTCCAGGTAGGGAACGGATCTCTTTTGTAGCCGTGTACCCATCCATGACCGGCATGCGCATGTCCATCCAGATGAAATCGGGGCGCCAATCCTTGAACAGCGCGATCGCTTCCTGCCCGTTTATTGCCTCCTTCACTTTGAACCCAACCGGGGCGATCAGATTGGTCAGCAGCATGCGGTTCTCGCGATTGTCGTCCACAACCAGGATGCGCCTCGCTGACTGGCCAGGTTGCAGCCCGACGACCTCTGCCGCCAGTTCTTCACCTGGTACTGCTGCAACTGCCTCAGTCAGACCCATCGGGATTCTGATCCTGAATTGTGTGCCCTCACCCAGTCCGCTTTCCACGACCATCTCTCCGCCCATGATCTCTACCAGCGATTTAGAAATTGTAAGACCGAGTCCGGTACCCCCTTCGCCTTTTGGCATCCCTTCTACCTGCACAAAGGCTTCGAATACACTCTCGAGTTGATCTCTGGGTATCCCCGGACCTGTATCTTCTACCTCAAGTTGGAGCACCACTCTGGAAGGATCCTGAGGAATCGGCTGCACACCCGCACGCAGCCAGATATCACCCTCCTGTGTATATTTGACCGCATTTTCTAACAGGTTGGTCAGGACCTGGCGCAGTTTACCGCTGTCCCCCAACAAATTAGGCGACAGACTGGGATCAAGTTCAAGGCTGAATTGCAGACCTTTGCCTTCGGCGCGCGACTTAAATATCCGTCCAATGTCGGCCAACATTTGCGTTAGGGTGAAAGTTTCCTGGTTCAGTTCAACACGACCAGCCTCGATCCTGGAAAGGCTGAGGACATCGTCAACCATACCCAGCAGGTGCTCGCCACTTCGGTTGATGATATCCAACATTTCGTTTTGACGCGCGGATGTCCCCGGATCACGCGCCAGCATTCTGGAAAAGCCCAGGATGGTGTTGAGCGGGGTGCGCAGCTCGTGGCTCATATTGGCCAGGAATGTACTTTTGGCCTGGTTAGCAATTTCGGCTGCCGCACGAGCTTCATCTGCGCCTTCTTTGGCAGTCTTCAGTTCCTGTGTTCTTTCCTCCACCTGAGTCTCCAGCTCGCGGGTTCTGGCTTCAAAGGATTTTGCCCGCCGGCGGTAGCCCCCAACCAGCAACCCTATTACCAGAACCACCATTGCGATCCTGAATCCTACTGTTTCCCACCAGGGCGGGGTAACGGTGATGTTAATTGATGCCCCTTCTTCATTCCAGATCCCATCGTTATTGGAAGCGATGACGCGAAAGATATAATCTCCCGGGTCCAGGTTGGTGTAGGTGGCGAAGCGCCGGGTACTGTCAACTTCATTCCAATCCTCTTCAAAACCTTCCATCTTGTACTTGTAGCGGTTCTTCTCGGGAGATCGATAGTTCAAGGCTGCAAACTCAAAGGAAAAAATACGGTCCAGGTTGGAGAGCACCAGATGATCGGTCTCAAGGATTGATTTCTTGAGGAGCGAATCAGAGCTGACGGGGACGGGTTTGTTTGCCAGTTGAAAGTCTGTGATTTGAACATTAGGGACAAACGGATTGTCCGTGATTTGATTCGGATTAAAAGCATTGAAGCCATTAGTTCCACCAAAAAACAACTCGCCACTCTGGTTTTTATCGGAAGCTTCTAAAAATGAATCACTTTGCAGACCGTCGCTAACGTAATAGTTACGAAAGGTTTCTGTATGGGGTTCGAACCTGGACAGTCCGTTGGTGGTGCTGAGCCAGAGAATGCCCTGATCATCTTCTAAAATGCCCCAAACAATATCTGAGGGTAATCCGTCGTGCACAGTGTAATGCGTAAACTGCTCATTCTCGCGATTGAATAGATCAAGTCCTTTTGCTCCACCTACCCAAAAATTACCGCTTTGATCTTCATATAATGTTGCAACTGAGTTAGACCCAATACTGTTTGGATCGTTCGGATCATGCTGATACCGGGTGAATGTCCCGGTCTCACGATCAAAACGATTTAGACCGCCTAAAGTACCAATCCAGATTACACCTCTCTGGTCTTCAAGAATTGCATGCACTTGAGATTGGCTCAGGGAAGCAGAATCTTCCGGATCGGGTTCGTAACGGGTGAATTGTTCCTTTTCACGATCAAAGGCATTCACCCCACCCCCCCAGGTACCTATCCAGAGTATGCCTGATTGGTCCTCATGTATGGCTATGATTGAATTGTTGCTCAGGCTGTGGGGGTCATTTGGATCGTACTTGTAATGAGTGAAGGTCTCGGTATTCTTATCGAATCCGTTTAATCCAGACCCGAATCCACCTATCCAGAGCACACCTTCATGGTCCTCATGAATAGCAAACACAGAGTCATTGCTTAGGCTATTAGGGTCATCAGGGTCATACCGGTATTGCGTAAATTCTTCTGTTTGAGGATCAAATCTATTAAGGCCGCCACCGGTTGTACCCACCCACACTATGCCCGCTTTATCTACAAATAGGGAACGAACTCCATTTTCATTAAGGCTGTTGGGAGTACCAGGGATAGCGCGATAATGGCGAAACGGTTTGGCGCCCGGATCGAGGGTGTTGATGCCTCCATCCTCCGTAGCGATCCAAACCATACCCGATTGATCCTCGTACATCAAGAAGACACTGCTCGCGCTGATACTAAATAGATCAGCTGGATTCTCCTTGTAATGAATAAAGGTTTCGGTTTCTCGATCAAATCGATCAAGCCCACCGCCCCAGGTGCCTACCCAGAGTGCGCCCCCCTGATCCTCGTAAACCATATAGACCACATTGTTAATCAAGGAATCAGGATTATCAGAATCATGTTGATAGCGTGTAACCTTCCCAGTTTCTGGATTGAATCTATTCAGCCCCCCCATTGTGCCCACCCAGAGGGTACCAGTTGCATCTTTAAAGATAGAGCGTACTGAGTTGTGGCTGATGCTGTTTGGATCATCGGGATCATGCCGGTAGTGGACGAATTTTTCTGTACCCGGGTCGAAACGGTCCAGACCGCCATCTGTGCCGATCCATAACATCCCGGAGTTGTCTTCGAACACCGACCAGACAATATTGTTCCCTAGGCTGTCTGGATCATCAGGATCGTGGAGAAATTGAGTCCATCCCTTTGTAGATGGATCAAACTGATTCAACCCACCTAAAGTTCCTACCCAGATTGATCCGTCACGACCTTCATAGATAGTACGGATACTGTCATTACTAAGGCTGTGGGGGTCCTCTGGGTTATGCTGGTAGCGGATAAAACGATCTGCTGCCTGGTCAAATTCATGAACTCCAGAATCCCAGGTTCCAATCCAAAGCACACCGTTCTGATCGACTATGAGACCTCGGATCGAATCTGCGCTTAAGCTATATGGATCATCCGGATCATGGCGATACACTTTGAAACTGGACCCGTCATAACGGTTCAGCCCAGAATAGGTGCCGATCCACATAAAACCGTGTCTGTCCTGGGCAATACCCCAGATGGCATTGTTTGAAAGACCGTCTTCCGAAGTGATATGCCCAAATCGAAGGTATTGGCTCAGTGGAAGTTCCACTGGGCGCGAGGGAGGTTGGTAGCCCGCGGGGGGCGTCGAGGGGATGGTTGTGGGTAGGGGTAAAGATTCTGTCGAACGTCCACAGGCAGGTACCAGAAGCACGAAGGGGAGAAACCAGGCAGCGATGATTACATTCCTGAGTTTTCGATTAGTTTCTGGGAGTACTGTACTCCTTTTCATTCGTTTGCTCATGTCTCTCTGCTCTTCAAGTTTTCAGAATATGTAACAGCGCTAGTAACCCACAACACATTCAACGCAGTCCAAGTAGTCATCTACCGCCAAATTGCCACCATGCTTTTGCCGTAACAGGGCGCATGCCAAGCATATCTGACAATTGATTATTAATGCCAAACTCGTTATCCAGTTCCTGGATTTGAGTTGGGCTTGGCAATGTGTGAGCCGGCTCTTTCAGCAGGACTGGCAAGGCGTATTCCTGGCGCGCTTGAAAACGAAGTAAAAAGTTGCGTCGGTGTATGGGGGTGCTGCAGTTTTTCATAACTCAATACTATTTTTTATAGATGTCTGTTTACCCCACGGATAGTGATGACCTTAAAATGTTTACAATGGACAAGGAAATTGTAAGTTAGTATTATAAAACAAAACCGTCAATTTTCGATGCTGGTGTTTAATTTTCTGTGATAGGTCCTTTAAGGCGGAAGGTGTGGCAGAAGAGGTTGGCAGGATCGGGGGATATGCCCTATGGGACGGGAGCGCCTTTGTGCAAAAAAATAATAAATCGCTTGCAACCTGCAGATTTAGAATCAATTGGTTCTCAATTCCTCAATGTAACCAACTTTTGAAATGAGAGCTAGAAATCCTGAGCTTGCACATATGGAGGAAGCTCTTTATTTTTAAATTATCTCCACCTCTTAATAGAAAATCAATTGGATTTTTTCCCCCGGATAAAACATGCTTTTCTCGCCTCGGTGCGCCTATAATCCTATAGATTTCAATCCGCGTTGATTGGAGATTTTTGGGAAATTGTCAAAGACAATAATACATGCCTTTGTTAAAATCGCCAGAATATTACCTGATCGGTTGAAATCCAGAGTGGACCTGAGGGGATTCGAACCCCGGTCCTCCTCAGTGCGATTGAGGCTTAGGGTTCGTCTACTATGCCCACTACCTAATATAGGTTCTATAAAGTCTATCCAACTACCATATATGGGGATCAAAACAGCCGGGAAGTCCATAATTTCCATGCAGTGTTACCGGGGTTGCACCCGGTTGCACCGGGTTGCATCGGGTTGCAACATACATGAAGAAGGAAAGATGACTCGATCTCCGGAATCCCACGAGACCACACTCTTATCTTTAGCTCTGAGACTTTCATCCGTGATCGCGGTCTGCCCTTTTAATTGATCAAGGAGTTTTAGCGCTTGGTGCAGTGCCCAGAGTTCATTATAGCCACATCCTACATTAGAACTATAAGCACTGGGAGAATGGCTATATTGAATCGTCCAATGATAAGATTAGGGATGAGATGTTAGCAAGGGAGAGATACTATTCAATCATGGAAGACCAGGTCTTAATAGAAATGTGGCGGAAGCACCATAAGGAGGTCAGGCCATATAATTCACCCGG
The DNA here is from genome assembly GCA_965603285.1 of uncultured bacterium. Lineage (GTDB taxonomy): Bacteria > Chloroflexota > Anaerolineae > Anaerolineales > UBA4823 > JAUWPO01. The sequence continues at coordinate 3,086 of CBFDCK010000084.1, read as the reverse complement.
CTATCGGCTACCAGCCACGGCATCTATTGTGGAACAACCTTCACAAATCCAGCAGGTTGGACTAACATTGTGAGTGGTATAAATATTAGCAGCAGGCTAGGTGGATATGGACTGGGCAAAGTGTGTGGCGGTTTGTCCGTCCTCACGCCTTGACTAGTTCATCCACAACCTGATCCGTAAATAGATTTCTAAGTCAGGAACGTTCCGGAGAGCAGCGTTGGGGATGGATAATCTGGTTAATAGGAAAAACCACACCCGGGAGGAGCGCCTGAATGGGTGGCAATCCCCGAATGGAGCGAAATGAAATGGAATTAACCCGCAACGGAAAGCCGCGCGTGGTCATAACCGGAATGGGCGCTTTGACTCCCTTAGGGGAAGTTGTTGAATTTTGGGAGGGATTACTAAAAGGAAAATCGGGTGTCCGATATATTACGATGTTCGATCCCGATGACTTGGGGGTACAGATTGCCGGAGAGGTGGATTTCGATCCAAAGGAACAATTGTCTCCCAAAGAAGCCCGCAGGATGTCACGTGCATCCCAGATGGCATTGATCGCAGCCCGAATGGCATTGAAGGATTCTGGCTTGACGCGAGATGAAGTCAGCCAAAACGGGGATAGGGCGGGGGTGGTAATCGGCACCGGAAATGCAGGATTTGAGCTGCTGGTTGATATGTCGTATGCCTTTACCTTTAAAGGACGGAAACCGCTGCCTACAGTGTTCGTGAATGGTTTGCCTAATTTACCCGGTCACCATATAAGCGTTGAAATGGGCGCGACCGGACCTCTGTCAACCATCACTACTGCCTGCGCAAGCGGAACACAAAGCATCGGTGCGGGAGTTGAACTTATCAGGAGCGGGAGAGTGGATCTGGTGTTCGCTGGAGGCGTTGATGGCATGATCCGCAAAGAAGTGGTAGCGGCGTTTGATGCGATGACCGCGTTAGCCAGAGGATACAACGACTCACCCGAACGCGCCAGCCGGCCCTTTGACGCTAATCGGGAAGGTTTTGTGATAGGTGAAGGGGCTGGTATATTATTGCTCGAAACCCTGGCGCATGCACAATCAAGAGGAGCACATATTTACGCAGAAGTTCGCGGGCACGGGGCATCTTCAGATGCGCATCATATCGCCGCGCCGGACGAACAGGGTCTCGGAGCGCAGAAAGCTATGCGCTGGGCATTGGAAGACGCCGGAGTAGCCCCAGAAGAGATAGACTACATCAACGCCCACGGAACATCAACCAGGCTGAACGATTTATCTGAGACAAAGGCCATTAAGGGATTATTCGGTCAAAAAGCTTATAAGATACCCATTAGCTCGACAAAAAGCATGATCGGGCACAGTATAGGGGCAGCTGGTGCGCTCGAGGCAATCGTATGTGTGATGTCCATCAATAATGGGCTCGTACATGCCACCATCAATTATGATGCCCATGATCCGGATTGCGACCTTGATTATGTACCCAATAAACCACGCAAGTTATCCATCAAGAATACCATTTCAAACAGTTTTGGTTTCGGTGGGCAAAACGCTTGCCTGGTCATCAGCGCGGTTTAAGCCAATTGAATCCTCCTGCCTTTTCGGTAAGGGCGGATCTGGGTGCACGATCAACCGACGCCAGGCATAGCCAACCGTCCAGACCATGATCACCCCTCCCGCTATCCCTGGTGCCCAGGTCCCCAGGCTGCCCAGCAAATACCCACCCGCCGAAGGTGAAATGACCCGTGTCAGGCTTTCAAGCGAGGCGGATAAACCCAGCGTACCACCGACTTCCTCGGAGTAGACAGACTTGCTCAGAGAACTGTTCAATATGGTGTTCAATATACCTGCGGAGAAAGCCAGCGGCACCAATATTACCAGAAGAACGACCAGGTTTGGCGTCACTGCCCAGGCCAGCAGGGAAAACATCATAATCAGCAGCGAGACAAAAATCAGGTAATGATCCTTGATGCGATTGGCTAACCGACCTACCAGGAAACCCTGGACGAAAACCACCAATACCCCAACATATGCCAGCACGTATCCGGTGCTCTGCGCATCGAGGCCCAACCTGTATAGCGCGTAGAGTGGAAATATGGTCTGGAAGGTTGCAAATGCCAGTCCATAGAAAAAGCGTATATTCAGAAGTGGCCCAACACGCGGGCGGTTGATAGCCTTCCAAAAATTACCTAAGCTGAATTCTTCCCTCTTTTTATTTGCTAGGTCTGCGCGAGTCTCACTGCTCAGCGATTCGGGCAAGAAGAAGATCACACCAAATAGCGCAAGCAGGGAGAATCCCGCCGCCACAAATGCCGGAATGGCGTAACCATACACGCTCAATGTCCCTCCAATGGCTGGACCAATGATGAAACCTAAGCCAAAGGCTGCGCCCAGCAATCCCAGTCCCCTTGCCCGGTTCTTCTCATCGGTGATGTCGGTGATATATGCCTGGGCGACCGATATGTTCCCTCCAGTAAAGCCGTCCAAAAGACGGCTTGCGAACAGTATCCACAGTGATTGGGCGAATCCTAACATCAAGAAACCCACAAAAGTGCCAAGGATGCTGATCAACAATATTGGACGTCGCCCAAATCTGTCAGAGAGACGACCCAGCAAGGGGGCGCCAATCAGTTGCGCGGCTGCATAGGAGGCGACCAGTAAGCCCACAATTGTCGGTGACGCCCCAAACGTCTCTGCGTAGAAGGGTAGTAGGGGAAGGATCAGGCTGAATCCTAAGAGGTCGATAAAAACGATAATAAATATAATTGACAGGCTTGATTTTCGCATCTATATTTCTCCAATATTCATTCTTTTCTGGAGGTGAAGTTGTGTCGCTGGCTAATCCGCTCCGCGTTAGGTCTCTAATTGATCATTTTCCGGGGTGTACACTTGACCACTTTCAGCTTCTCGGGTGATCGCCGTAATCATGCCCGAAAAAATCAGACTATGTACCGGGTAGAGAACATACCAATAGAGGAATCCCCCCAATCCCTTGGGAGCGAAATATGCAGTCTGTATAAACAGTGAACCAGAATTGGTATCTGGCTCGACATCAAATTGTAACCAGGCGCGACCCGGTAGTTTCATTTCTGCCCTCAATCGTAA
>CBFDCK010000083.1:0-13606 GCA_965603285.1 uncultured bacterium | reverse complement strand
GTATAAGTGCTTATGCGCTGGTGGGCGAGAACACGGTTCACCAGATCGCGTAGCAGCAGTTGCGGGTTATATCCCTCCGCGACATAATGCAGAGTAAGCAGGTTGCCTCCCAGCATCTCCGATCGCTCGACCAGGTGAACATCGTAACCGCTGTCAGCGATTGCGAGGGCTGCTGTCATTCCGGCCGCGCCTCCGCCGATGACCAGCGCGCTGGGTCTGCAGCGATGTTCGTCTTTGTATACCGGCTGTGACACCGAAACCCGCCCGACCGCAATGCGCATCAATTCCTGTGCTTTACGGTTGATGATCGCGCTTTGCAATTGGTGCACCCGGCTGCATTGATCGCGTAAATTGACCAATTCCATCAGGTACGGATTTAAGCCTGCCTGGCGAACGGCGCGCTGGAAAAGCGATTCGTGTGTACGGTTGCTACATGCGCCAATCACGACCCGATTCAAACCCCTTTCAAGGATTGTATCCCGGATTGCTTTTATTCCCTCTGGGAAGCATGCCGCCTCCATCACCTCACTGTGTACGACGTGCTGCCATTGGGTTGCTTGCTCTGCTAGCAACTGCATGTTGATGGTCTCGCTGGAGTCTGTACCGTTACCCAGGGTTCCCATGCATGTACATGCAAAAACGCCTACCCGGGGGGGTTCGTCGCGGATATCGCGCTCTGGGGGCATGTCGTCAACCGCCAGGAAGGGCCACTTCCTGGTGTACGGGTGGGTGTTCAAGCGGTCGTTGAGCAGGCGCATGACCTCGGCAGCCGCACCGCTGGCGTCAATGATGGTCTCGACGATTTCCTTGGGGGATGAAAACGCGCCGCACACGAAAACACCTGGTCGTGTGGTCTGCAGGGGATAGAACTTATCCGTTTTACAGAACCCGTGAACATTTAATTCGATACCCAGCATTTCAGCCAGTTGGGCAGCCGATTCTGGCGGCTGCAGTCCGGTCGCAAGCACCACCATGTCGAAGCTTTCTTCAACCGGCTTTCCGCTTGCGTCATTGAAATGCAGGATCAGGTTTTCGCTGGCTGGGTCTTCGCTTATTTGTGATACTCGGCAGCGGGTGTAATGGATGCCGTGCTTACCGCGCGCATTCTCGAAGTAAGTGCTGTATTCTTTATTGAATGCCCGCTCTTCCATCATGAATATCCGGCATTCGACCTCCTCACCCAGGCGCTCTTTGGCGAGAATGGCCTCTTTGGTCCCGTACATACAGCAGATCGAGGAGCAGTAGGTGTTTACCTGATCACGCGAGCCGATGCACTGCAGCCAGGCGATTGATAATGGTCTCTTCCCATCTGAGGGACGAACTACGATGCCCTCTGTTGGACCGGAGCGGCTTGCCAGGCGTTCGTACTGCATTGCCTGCACGACGTTGCTGTAGCGACCGTAGCCCAATTCTCCCATTTCAGTGGGATCATAGACCTGGAATCCCAGCGCCAGGATGATGGCGCCCACTTCCACCGTCAACAAGCGCGGCTGTTCGTTCAGGTCGATCGCGCTGGTTGGGCACACCTCGATGCACTTACCACAGTCGTCGCAGTAAGGACCGCGATCGATCACATAAGCATCTGGTTCAGCACGCGCCGCGACTTTATAAATCGCCTTGCGCATTGTCATGTCTTGCTGGTAACTGTCAGGCAGTTCGACCGGGCAGACTTCGGCGCACTTATCGCAGTTGATACAGCGCAGGGGATCGACGTAGCGTGGTTCCTGGCGCAGCGAAACCGTGAAATCGCCAGCCTGTCCGCCGACATCGATCACGTGTGTGTTGGTCAGGACTTCGATATTGGGGTGTTGGTTGTTGTGTATATAAGCCGGGGAGATAGAAGGTCGTGTGCATCCGTAGCCGTGGTCGGGGGTTCCCCGGCAGAGCACGCAGTCGTGTTGGGGGAACATGTAGCCGAGCTGTGCCACCCGTCCACCTATACAGGGTGTTTGCTCGACCAGATATACTTTCAAGCCTGCGTCCGCCATGTCCAGTGCAGCGCGCATACCGCCAATACCGCCGCCGATCACTAATGCCGCAGCTGGTCCAGTGCGCGTATGTCCGTTCCTGCGAACTGCAGGAGAAACCAAAGTTTGCATCAATGCTGCTCCGTTGTTAAGATACTTTCAAAACACAAACCGCCCGCCTGTCAAGCACAGAGGGAGCGGTCAACATCGGGGGAAAGAGTAATGTGGGCCTTCTGCACCGGTAGGAGTAGGGCAGCCAAGTTTATTGTGATTGATAAATCAAGCCACCTTCCAGTCTAAATATTTATTAAAACGTTGCTGGCTGCAATCTGAACTGGATGGTCCTTATGATGCGTATATTTTACCCGTTTAATCCCGGAATCCATACTAAATTGACTACCAGTAAAATACACCTAAGTTGGTCATATTTTAATGTATTGACCCTGTCATGTCAACATGATATATGTCACAAATCGTTGTTACCTTCCGCGGGGGGTGTTATGCGCGATGCACCGGATCAGAAACAAGCCTGGAAACCGGTCAACAGATTGATCGAAGAGTGGTCAACCACATATCCGGATTTATCAGCCTGGCTGGAAGAAACTATCGCACACGCATTGGCAGTGTTTGGCCTGCCAGCATCGCGGCGCAAGCGATTGCGAACGACCAACGGGCTGGAGCGTTTCCAGCTGAGAAGCCATCCCATATTTTTACCTCGTGTAATTCTGTTGCAGATTGAGTACAAAGTTATGTAAATACCAGTCATAAAGGGATGATTATCCCTATTTTCCTACAACTACATGAGGTAAAATTTGGGGGGTTGGGATTTGATTAACCAACAATTATGATGAAAAATTTATCACTCTGGCTGATTACCCTGATATTAGCAGCATGTGCCGGTTGCACTGCTTCAATCCCTGAATCAGAAGAAAGTACAAATATTAAGTTTATCTGGGATTATCGGACAGGTGATTATGTAAGATCTACGCCGTTGGTCGACGAGGGGGTATTATACGTAGGATCAGACGATAACTATATGCACGCCGTCGATGTCGAAACGGGTGATTTATTATGGCAGTTTGAAACCGGTGACAACATCACATCATCCCCTTTAACCATTGAAGGTGATCTCATATTTGGATCATGGGATAACAATGTTTATTCATTAGATATTGATACGGGAGCTGAAAACTGGGTGTTTGAGACAGCGGATTGGGTTTCAGCTTCTCCGGTAGTTAGCGACGAGCGTATATATATTGGATCTCACGATGGATCGTTGTATGCATTACACAAAAAAGATGGCAGTATGATATGGAGTTTTCCGACGAAAGGGCGCATAGTATCCGGAGCAGCTGTCGGAGAGGACTATGTCTTCGTTGGATCGAACGATAATTATTTATACGGGATCAATAAAGACAACGGCGAACAAATGTGGTCCTTTGAGACGCCGGGGGATATTTTGTCAGCCCCTGTTTTGAAAGACGGGACGATATATGTGGGATCAGTTAGCCGGAATCTGTATGCACTTGATGCGAATAGTGGGGATCTACTCTGGTCATTTGAAGCCGATCATGCATTTGAAAATTCACCTGTAATTGAGGGGGGAAAAGTCTTTATAGGTGCGAATGATGGAACTCTGTATGCGTTGGATAACAGTAAGGGTAGTCTAATCTGGAAAATAGAGCTTGATGGGATGATCCGGTCAACACCTATTGTATGGAAAAATCTCATTATTATCGGTTCTGATGACGGCTACCTCACAGCCCTGGATCAGAATTTGGGGGAAATCATCTGGCGCTACCGCACAGGAGATGCCATCGTGGCAGGACCACTAATATATGATAGTAAACTTTATGTTGGTTCCTTGGACCGTAGGGTTCATGCCTTCCAATTAGAACAAATCATCCAGAATGGACAATAGTATAAAAAGCTTAAAAATGCAGTTGAAAATGTTTCCCAAAGCATGGGTGATCTTTACACTCGTCTTCGTTCTAAGCGGGGCAATTTTATTTTATGCCTTCAGAGATCAATTTAAATCCCCCGAACAGTTTTACCTGGAAGCCCAGGATTCTGGTCCTGAAAGGGCCGTCCAATTATATGAAAGATTGGGTGAAAAAAACCCAATCATACAAGAATATGCTCACCTTTGGGCTGCAGAAGGAACTTTGCACGATCCGGATACAATCGATGAACTCCGGAGTATAACTGCATCCCATCCACTCAGCCCGGCTGCATATCACGCCTATATTGTTATTGCCAGGCAAAACTCTGATCTCGATCCATTCGTCACCGAGTCTGCTTACCGGCAGGCATTGGAATTGGACGATAATCCGGCTCTTCGTATAGAGCTGGCTCGTTTTCTTGAGGAAAACGGAGATTTAGATAAGGCATATATTGAGTACCGTAATCTACTTAAGGATGTTCCGGACTCATTCGAAGGGATGCGAAGAACAGGGCAAAATCCAGTACTTGTTGCACAAGATCTGATCGAAGCCACATACTTCAGTGATGCTCTCGAAATGTTACAGGACAATGATCTCCCAAATGAGACTCTCCTCAGTGCAAAAGCTTTGTATGGATTGCAGCGTTATGAAGAAGCGGAGGTTGCCTACAGCGAGTGGCTTGGGAAGAATCCCGATGATACATCAGGTCAAATGGGACTGGCAAGCGTTTATGTTCAATTAGGGAGGACAGGAGAGGCGAAAGAAATATATGAAGAAATAAACACAAACGACAGTTTATTAGAACTGGCGAGGTTGTCAGAGGCGGACGATCCGGATCTAGCATTAGCATTCTACCTTGAATCCCCTTTCCCGGTTGCGTGGTGGAACGCGACCTGGATTTTGGAGGAGCAAGGAAGATTGGAAGAAGCATTACCCCTTTATCGTCAAATCGCAGAAGCTGGCACATATTATTCCGATGATGCCGCTTACCGTTTATATATTCTAAGCACCAGGCTGGGAGATGATGAGATCAGGAGCGAAGCCGTATCATTACTCGAAATGATAGGACCAAATTGGCTAAAACAGCGCATACCGGAATCCGATCTTGAAATCGATAGTGACAACAAGATTGATCCTGTTGGAGAGCCCGTGTTCGATAAGGTTGAATTGCTGGATTCTCTTGGCAGGCAAGACCTTGCAGATGCTGAGCTTCTTTTCGCAGCTAAATTCTTAGACGATCCGATTTTGAAATCGAACTTCCTTGAGGAACTGCAATCAAGAGGGGATATCGCGGAGTCCCATGCTATCGCAGAAGCTTATATCGAATCTAATCCAAACGCTCCGGTTAACTTCTGGCGTTTGAGTTATCCAATGCCTTTTCAGGAAATAGTAAATTCTGCAGCTGAAGAATTCGGAGTGGACCCCTTGCTTATATGGGCGGTTATGCGGGTTGAAAGTCGCTACGACCCAGATGCCATATCTTATGTGGGTGCGAGAGGTTTGATGCAGATAATGCCTTCCACTCAAGATTGGATCACTGAACAAATGGAAATTGAACTCCAGCCAGGGGATGCCTATAAACCTGAAGAGAATATCCGCATGGGAAGCTGGTATCTGAAATACTTATTGGATTATTTCAATGATGATCTCGAATTGGCGCTCATGGCATATAACGGTGGCTTTGCTAATGTCGAAGAGTGGGGTGCTGACCCTTTGGTTTCAACTCGGGAGGATTTGATCCGTTGGACATGGTTCGGGGAAACACGCGAATACCTACAAAAAGTCATGCTGGGTTACTTGGTCTATCAAGAATTATCCAGTGAAGAACTCGTGCTTTAATTCATATTGCATGTCGCGTTGCAGGGTACTAAATTTATTGATTGATAAGGCAGCTCTCATTGGTGGTCTCTACAACCCCGGAGCAGAGATATCTGCGCTCTTTATCAGGTATTGTCTTGAAACACTGAAACCGCAAGTTGACAAAGAAATATCCGCCTCCTGGCTAGAGAAATGTTTATGTAAACTAGCAATAGTAGGTTTGAATTGCTACAATATTAGATTAAGCGATGAGTTGTCGAAAGATCCGGAATGGGTCTCCGCTTTATTACCTAAGCCGAGCTTTATTATGAGGAGTCTTACTCGGCATTGTTCAGTCAGGGATTATGGGGCGGCTCCACGCCATATGAATCCTTAATGCGTTGGGCGGCATAGAATACACTGATAATGGATATGCGGCATTTGTGAAAAGAATATTGTTATTAGTACTGCTAATTGTCCTTTTACTCACCGCTTGTACTTTATCCACTCTAACCGACGAAGTATTAGCTGGTTCCCAGGCAGTCGCTGTGCACGAAAATCAGCTAATAAATGACGACATTCTCTTGGATGGTCTGACAATTTTGCATAAATCAACTATATTAACAAGTTTCATCATTGCAGAAAATGACACGATCATTTTGGAGAAATACTACAATGGCAGCGACCAAAACCAAAGCACAAACGTTCAATCTGTGGCTAAAAGCGTGATCTCTGCTTTGATGGGTATTGCTATTCGGGAAGGTTATATCAAGGGAGCAGATCAAGAGTTATCCGAGTTTTTACCCAGCGTATTTTCCACGAGAAGATGATGCCCTTAAAAACGATTTGACCCTCCGTCATCTATTAACCATGTCGGCTGGTTTACTGTGGGAAAATGACGAACCGATATACCGTAAGAACCCGATTGAAGCTATTCTTAGCCAACCACTCGAAACAGAACCAGGAATATCCTTTCGCTACAATAGCGGGCTTCCGCACATCCTTTCAATCCTTATTGCGCAAGAAAGCGGGATGAGTGCAAGAGAGTATGCAGAGCAATATTTCTTTGATCCCTTGGATATTTCCTTAACTCAATGGAAACATGTAAACGGCTATCATAATGGCTGTTGCGAATTGTGGCTTACCCCTCGTGATCTAGTCCAAATCGGGCTGCTGTATCTGCATCAGGGTGAATGGAACGGAGACCAAGTCATTCCAAAAGATTGGGTACAAGAGTCAACCCAATTCCACATCGAAACTGATGACGACAAAGGGTATGGTTACTACTGGTGGCTCACGACAATTAGCGGTCATGATATATTTTCTGCTCTTGGGTGGGGAGGGCAGTTCATCCACGTTATTCCAGATCTGAATCTGGTCATTGTTGGTACAAAAAACCTCGGCGAACTGCCTGACCCCGATCTATATGAATATGAGTTTATTGAGAAATTTATCATTCCATCTTTTGAAAACAACAAGTAGTCTGGAGAATAATTAATAAAAAAGCCGCCCAACCTTGCGTGTAGCTTATCTGCTTTGTAAGGGAGGATGCGGCGCAAAAATCAAAATTAGGCTCTAACTGAACAGCGTTCCGTGCTAAAACGCAAGCAGTTAACGCGAACCGTTTGGTGGCAATTAGGGTTTTGCTAATTAGTATTAGTATTAATCGCCAAAAGGAGTTTGCATTGGAATGTTGCCAATGTGAGGGGGCTGATTTTTTGGGTCTTCATCCCGCTTTCGAATATTGCGTGGAGTTTTTAGACAATCTCTCATTGGATCGGACCGAGGATGATGCGTGATTTGATAATCAGGTTGTAAATGAGGGTGGGGTGAAAACGTTGCGGTCGGGCGTTCCCCGTCCGCTCAGCCTAAAACCGTTATGCGTAAAGGAGTAAACATGGAACCACGAATAAGCATAATTACATTAGGAGTTAGTGATTTAACCAAATCTTACAAGTTTTACCATAATGGCCTGGGTTTACCAACCACCAATAACCCAGAATCTGGCATTATCTTTTTTCAAACGAGCGGTACTTGTTTGGCCTTGTACCCCTTGGAAAAATTAGCAGAAGATGTTTCGCCTAATCTTTCTAGCGAAAGGGCGACTTTCTCGGGAATTACTCTAGCACACAATACAAGAAAAAAGGAGGACGTCGATACCATCCTTAAACTTGCAGAAAAGGCTGGTGGTAAAATTGAGAAAGCAGCACAAAACACATTTTGGGGTGGTTACAGTGGTTACTTCTCCGATCCAGATGGTTACCAATGGGAAGTTGCATATTCTGATGACTGGAAATTTAACGAAGATGGCAGTCTTGTCATTATATAAAACGCATAACAATGGCTTGAACACGGATCCTAGAAAGCCGGCACTTCGTGCCCACACTTTCTAGGACCGGTTATGCCAAACGTTATGCCTTAAGACAAAGAGCAGACACGCGCTGCTCCATCGGCGGAACACACGGGAGACTTCTTCTTATGCATAAGATACACATCGGTTTCCTCCATCCGGGTGCGATGGGGATATCACTTGCGGCAACGGCACAGAATACCGAGCATACAGCCTATTGGGTGTCACAGGATCGCAGCCCGGACACATACGAGCGCGCTGCAAGGAATAGCCTCGTCGAAACGCAGACTATCGAGGAACTGTGCGACGCGTGCTCCGTGATCATCAGCGTGTGCCCTCCTCACGCCGCAGTGGCGGTAGCAGAGCAGGTCCTGGCATGTTCGTTCGAGGGCGTTTATGCCGACGTCAATGCCATTTCGCCACAGCGGGCGAAACGTATCGGTCAATCAATGATCGACGCAGGCGTGGAGTTCGTGGATGGTGGAATCATCGGTGGACCTGCGTGGACACCGCAGTCCACCGTGCTCTATCTGTCAGGTCGCGCAGCCGACCAGATTGAGGCATGTTTTGCAGGTGGACCATTAACTACCGAGGTCATTGGCGACGACATTGGCAAGGCATCGGCATTGAAGATGTGTTACGCAGCCAATACGAAGGGAACGACAGCGCTCTTGTGTGCGATCGTCGCTGCCGCCGAGGAGATGGGCGTTCGAAAAGAACTCGAAGAGCAGTGGTCTCGACATGACTCAGACTTTGCGCAGCAAACCCTCGCCAGAATCAGTCGCGTCACAGCAAAGGCGTGGAGATTCTCTGGGGAAATGGAAGAAATTGCCTCGACACTCGAAGCGGTGGGACTTCCGGGCGGCTTCCACCTCGCCGCATGCGATATTTACCACCGCATCGCAAAGTTCAAAGGCGCTGATCCGATCCCCCCTGTGAGAGATGTCCTCGACGCCTTGCTTCGTCCTGATGAAAAGTAAGAGCCGCAACAAACCGCATGCAGGCGCCGGAGGCTTACAGCCGCGCCTGATTCAATTGAAGTAGGCACCTTCGGTGCGGATTGAGTAATGCGTACGGCTGGCGACGTCACAGACGCGGTCGAGCAGCTTCCTGGGTGGCTGTTTTCCATGGCTGGTTCTTTTTGTTGAAATCCAGCAGAAAACACAGTAAAATAAAATAATGTTGGTAAGCGTTGCGGTGAACGGCGGTGGAAACTGTTCAACAAGGCGAATTCATATCTGTATTTTATCGAAAAAGAATAATTAATAGTATAAACCTCATCATAATAAGTGACATTCAAATTGGGTTTAAAATAGTCCCAGACTTTTTTTGGTCAAGCAAATAGGAACCCTCCAATGAAAGATTACCACGCAGCGATAATCAATAAATGGATTTTCCCCTATTCAATTAAACTTCGCAAAGGCGACTTCAAAAGTCAAATGGGCGAAGCCATCCAGAACCAAACATTGACCAGGGATGAAATCCGGAACCTGCAGTTTGAGAAACTGGGGGAACTGATCCAGCATGCTTACAATTTTGTGCCATATTATCGCGACACTTTTAAACAGATCGGTTTATCACCGCAGGATATTCGCACCTGGGAAGATTTTGAAAATCTGCCCATCCTGACCAAAGCTCAGGTCAGGGAATACAACCAGAAGTTTTTATCCGAAAAACAAAGAACGCCATTAAGAAAATACAAGACCAGCGGCTCAACAGGCACACCCCTGAGGGTTTTCACCAGCGAGATTTCCATCGCAGCCGAATATGCCGTCCGTTATCGGGCTTTGAATTACTACGGGGTAAATATCGGCGATCGAGTCGTACAAATAAGGGATGCGGATCGTTATCCTCATAAAACGGGATGGAAAAAGGCTATCAATATACGGCTCTACCAACCTTTCAAAAATTTTATCTTCAACCGCTCTATGCTGCCCGAAAGTAATATCTCAGAAGAGGATCTCGAACTCCATTGGCAGTATTTAATAGTACACAAACCGGCATATATAAGCGGTCATTCATCAGCCCTGCACTACCTGGCTCGCTATATCGATGACCGTGGTTATGACGGTGGATCCCTGGGGATGAAATTAATCACTGTCGGCGGTGAGAAGCTGTTTGATTTCCAAGAGGAAACCCTGGAGAGGGTTTTCAAATGCCCTGTGGCGGATATCTACGGTTCTTTCGAGATCGGGATTGCAGCTTGCAGCTACCCATGCGGCGCGCTGCACACTAACGATGATTTTGTGATTATGGAGGTCATCAAATCCAGTCCGGAAGATGAGTACGGGCAAATAATCGCTACCCGCCTGGACAACTGGGAGTTTCCGCTTATCCGCTTTAATGTCGAAGACCTGGCGCCCCGGCTGGAAACACACCACGACTGCTCGCTGAATTTACCCTTCCAAAAGGTAGATCAAATCATAGGTCGTCATCATGACCAGATCAAGTTAGCCAACGGACGGGTTGTACGTGCGACTTATTTCTCAAGATTGCTTAGGAATATTCCTGGAATCCTTCACTACCAGGTAAACCAGCGCGAGTTGGATCGATTTGAGATCCTTGCTGTTATAGATGAAGGCAAATACTCTACAGAAGGAGCATCCACAATCAAAGATCGGATGAATGCCACGTTCGGTCCTTTAGAAGTCACGATCACACCGGTACCTACCATCCCCAGCGAGGCTTCCGGCAAATTCCGGGTGGTCCGTTCCGACCTGGTTTAATGGTTTGTGGTCGAATAAAAAATGGTGGGGGTAAAATAAAGTCTGCAGGTTCACCCCGCGCTGACCCGAGATTGTACAGATCGAAATTTTCCAGAGTCCTCCCTTGGAATCTCCGCCACAAGTTTGATCTCTACCCTTACAGGTCCCAGGTTTTTTCTGATCTTATCCCGTAAAAAGTTTTCATCTTCTTCCGGAAGTTCATTATTGACCGTCTCAAGCGAGATTTCAATAAGGTCGGGTTCTTGTTGGATGACCTGAAATTGGCGCACGCACTTCGCGAAGAAGATTAAGTTAGAAAACAAATGACCATGAACGATCTTGCCACCGGGAAGAACGATCAGGTCGTACTGTCTTCCATACAAGCTTTTAAACCTGCCCAATCCTAATCCTAGGGAGCATGGATTTTCACTTTTCGATGGAACTACTAAATCCTGCAGATCGTAGCGGATCAATGGGCAGCCCCAGTTTTCCAATGGGGTGATGACCACCTTGCCGAACTCATCAGCAGGATCCGATTTAACGATTTCGAAAATGATAAAGTCCTCCATGATGTGGTTTTCCCCGCATGGATGCGAATATGCTATCACCCCAACCTCCGTTGCCCCATATTCATTTACCACCGGGCAGCCCAGGACATCTTGGATAAATTCGACCTGAGGATCGTACAGCATTTCGGCTGATATTACAGCTATTTCTAATCCCAGTGCACGCCCATCGTATCCACTTTTATCAATGAACCTCGCCAACTGGTACATAAAGGAGGCATAACCAAAAATGTATTTAGGAGCGAAACGCTGAATGGATCTCCATGTCTTTTCCATATGACAATCGGACATTTCATTGGCTGAATAGGTACGCCGGTTCAGTACCCTATCACGGAAAAACCTTTTCCAACGCCTTCTTTTTGGAGACCAGAATCCTGGTGCCAGCATCGCCATATCCGCCCAGATACGGATCTCCCGGTCACCCAGGTGGATACCCCACCACTGCAGAGCCCGGATGCGGCTGACATTCGCGGCTGCGTTCAGCATCTGGCTGAGGTGGAAAGTTACAGGTGTGCCGGTCGAACCGCTGCTGCGAATCATTTGAGTTGCAGTTCGAGGTCTGCTTGACAAGAATTTTTCTGGGGTTTCCTGGTAGCGCTCTCTTTTTAATATCGGGAGTTGGTGAAATTCATCCCACGAACGAATATCTGCAGGGTGTATTCCCCTGGAGGTGAATTCTTCCCTGTAATAAGGAACAGTCTTATAAGCATGCCCAATCAGGTTGGTGAGTTTGCGAAATTGGATCGCCTGGATTTCATCCCGGCTCTTAAACTGGATTTGTTCAGCCTCTGCCATCATCCTGGAAAAATCTCGCTTCAGGACGCGCTGGCTTAATGGATAGATAGTACTGCGCAGTAACCTTGGATACCAATTTCTCATCATCTCATCTTACATCATTGTTCGCGCAGCAAGCTGCGGGGAAATGCCCTCTTCAGATTATAATAGCTAATACAGGGTATATTCATATACTTAATAGGTGTCTTCATGGAAGCGAAAATGACTTGTTTGGCATGCGATAGAGTTCAACAGATTCGAGAGCAAAGGAACGAATTCTTCGTTGCCGAGCTAAAGGAATCATACGTTGTGCTTGCGGATGACCAGCGATATGTCGGCTACACCATCCTAATCCTAAAGGACCACGTGGAGCATCTTCACGAGCTAACGCAGGAACGACGACTTTCCCTTTTCAAGGACGTAACCGATGTTGCCGACTCCATCGTAGCGGCATTCCGTCCGCTTCGCCTCAACTATGAATGCCTCGGCAACAGCCTGGTCCATATTCATTGGCACGTCATTCCGCGTTACGAGTGGGACCCAGAGCCAACTCGACCCATCTGGGTGCGACCGGAGGAGGAAAGAAAAGTAGGCGTCGCCCCAGATGTGTTGTCTGAACTGGTTTCGAAGCTAAGGGGAGAACTGGAACAGAAGATAACCAGAGAAACGATACTCAGTAGATGAAACCCGCAATTGTTTTCCCATTTCATGACCCAGATGGAGTAATGTATCCACACCTGAAAAGCATTACCCCGATTCTGAAACAAACTTTTTCAGAGGCTTTCCTGAGCATCACTCCAATTACTAAAGCAAGTTTCCCGGAGAACGTCGAACAGTTAAAAAGAGACAACTTCTTCAAGCTTTTCTTTCTCGAAAAAGTTTTGCCGGTAGGGAAGCACTTCCTATCTCTTTACGAATTTGCCACTCGGTCCTGTTCACCCCAAAAAGTTCTACATCTTTGCTTCATTGATCGGGTTGTATTTGCACTTCGCACAAATCATCGAATACAGTTTATCGAGGATGTATTATCACTCAATGGGAAATCCTCCCCCATTATCTTTCAGCGTTCCACTATAGCGTGGAATACACATCCTCGCAACTATTACGAGATAGAAAGATTTATAACAACAATCGGTGAACTTGTACTGGGGCAATCTTTGGATTTTGCATGGTGTCACCTAGTAATCTGTTCATCTCAACTCGCTGATGTTCTTCCTCATGTTCAAAGTGATGATTGGGGTATGGTGGCTGAAATCATCCTGCTTATCAGAAGTGAGATAACGACTCAAGATGTGGACTGGTTAGAGTGGGAAGACCCGTTTTTTTCATCTTACGGTACTGCGGAATTAAAGCGGATTCGAGAGGCAAATACACAAGAAACACAGAAACGGCTATCCTATGCAATACCGATGGTTCAAATAATTCTGGAGCATAGAGACCAATAAATTTAGTGAAAGATTAGCGCCAGCTAACCCCAGTTAGAGCAGACCTAACTACGTTCGGA
>CBFDCK010000082.1:0-13642 GCA_965603285.1 uncultured bacterium | reverse complement strand
ACCAATGAGTGTTATGTTTGTCTAAGCCATGTTAGCATAGCCCGTGAGACAAAATAGGGTGGAAAAATAAGAGAGACTTTGCGGCAAAGGCACAGTCAAAACCTGCAGCCGGTCCGTTATAATCTTATTATGTAAAGGCTGGAAAGACTCTCTTAGCTAAAAGCAAGTTTTGTCCCAAATGCTTGCACGATATACACGTCAATAGATTCAAATAAGTAAGGGGTAATTAAACTAGCATGAATGATGATCTGCGGGAAGCACTGAATGACAATGCTGGTAACTTGGTGCAGAAAAGATTTATCTTTACTACATATGCTGTTGCCCAATTGTAGAGTTGCCCACCTCCAAATATCCAGCACGATATGGGTGCTGGATGTGTTATTTTTATTTGCGCTGACCCTTCAGGCTTGCTCTGGATTAATCAATCTAGAGACCGACCATCTCCCACTCTCGTCTGAGACGGCTAACGCATCTATAAGTGACAATTTTACGGCTTACTTTTCGGATCCTGAAAACCCTATCAGCTCATCGTACCGTGGAGGTCCAGACGAAGCCTTAGCTGATGCCATCCGGGACGCGCGCGTCAGCGTGGATATGGCGATCCATTTCCTTGACCTGTGGAGCATTCGGGATGCTTTGATCGACGCCCATCGCCGGGGAGTCACTGTGCGCTTGGTGACAGAAAGCGATTACATGGATGTCCCCGAAATCCAAGAATTGCGAGCAGCCGGCATCCCGGTATTAGGCGACCGGCGTGAGGGGAGCATGCATAATAAGTTTGTAGTGATTGATCGCCAGGAAGTCTGGACAGGGTCTCTGAATTTGTCTGTTAACGGGGCTTACCGCTATGATAACAACCTGGTCCGAGTACGCTCCTCCAGCTTGGCGGAGGATTTCACGACCGAGTTCGAAGAGATGTTCGTCGACGACCGCTTCGGTCCTGGTTCGCCGGCCAATACTCCCTATCCATCTCTTTTGTTGGAAGACACCCGGGTTGAAGTGTATTTCTCCCCTGACGACGGCGTAGCAAACCACTTGCTGTCACTCGTCCGCGCAGCCAGAGAGAGCATCTACTTCATGGCTTTTGCCTTCACAGCGGATGATCTTTCAGAGGCCATGATCCAACGATCTCGAACTGGGGTGGATGTTGCGGGGGTGTTTGACAAGGGACAATCCCACTCCAATGTAGGAACCGAATATGACAAGATGCGTGCCGCGGGTCTGGATGTGCGTCTGGACGGCAATACGGGCAAGATGCATCACAAGGTGATCATCATCGATGAAAGCATCCTGATAACAGGTTCCTATAATTTCAGTAGAAACGCCGAGACGCAAAACGATGAAAATGTTTTAGTTATCTACAATCCGGAGATTGCGGCGCGATTTTTAGAAGAGTTCGAGAGAGTATATGGTAAAGCGAGTAAGTAGAGCGTGGTAAAATCAAAAACTGCCTTATTTAGAGTAAAATTATGAATATATATACCGGAACCGGTCTGTATTTAATCTAATCATATATTTCATTGGAGCCCTTGTATGGATACTGGAGGAAAGTTTTATCTTGGCAGGATCTATGATATTAAGAAGAGAGAGGTAATCGCAGAGCCGCTGCTTTACGACCCTGATGATCTGACCACACACGCAGTCGTGGTCGGCATGACCGGATCAGGAAAGACCGGGTTGTGTATTGACCTTTTGGAAGAGGCTGCGCTGCAGGATATCCCGGCGCTGATGATCGATCCAAAAGGGGATATTACTAATGCGCTGCTGCATTTCCCCGATCTGGCTCCCCAAGATTTCCAACCCTGGGTGAACCCGGACCAGGCGCGCCGGGATGGGAAGACCGTAGAGCAAGCCGCCGAAGGGGCTGCCTCCCTTTGGCGTAAAGGGTTGGCGAAATGGGACATTGGCTCTGAGCGCATCCAGGCTTTGCAGGACGCGGTCCAATATGCCATTTATACACCTGGTTCGGACGCCGGCATTCCTGTCAGCATCCTGGCTTCATTAGAAGCCCCACCGATATCCTGGGATGATAACCGCGAACTGTTGCGCGAGAAAATTTCCAGCACGGTCACAGCACTGCTGGGATTGGTTGGGATGGACGATATCGACCCCGTGGCCTCGCGCGAGCACATCCTGCTTTCAAACATCTTTGAATACTCCTGGAGCCGAGGGAAGGATTTGGACCTGGGCGAACTGATCATGCAAACACAGACCCCGCCTTTTACTAAGCTGGGTGTGTTCGATGTGAATACTTTCTTCCCTCAAAAGGAACGCTTTGAGCTGGCAATGTTGTTGAACAATATCCTGGCGGCTCCGGCTTTCCAGTCCTGGATTGAGGGTCAGCCGCTTGATATCTCCAGTTTGCTTTTCGGACCCGATGGTCGCCCTCGGCACAGTGTGTTCTACATCGCCCATCTTCCTGACTCCGAGCGTATGTTCTTTGTTACCTTGTTGTATTCAGCCATCGAGACCTGGATGCGTACGCAGAGTGGCACCTCCACGCTGCGCGCAATCATCTACTTCGACGAAATATTTGGATACATGCCTCCAGTCGGCAAACCACCTTCCAAAGAACCTATGCTGCGAATGCTGAAGCAGGCGCGTGCCTTTGGTGTTGGTCAGATGCTGGTCACCCAAAACCCGGTGGACGTGGATTACAAAGCGCTTTCGAACGCCGGAACATGGTTCATCGGCAAACTGCAGACCGACCAGGATAAGCAGCGTTTGTTAGACGGACTGGAAGGTGTAATGGCGGATGATCTTGACCGGCACGAATTTGATAAATTGATCTCAGCATTAGGGAAGCGCGTTTTCCTGGTGAAGAATGTACACGAGCGGAAGCCGTCAGTTTTCCATACACGTTGGGCGATGAACTATTTAACCGGACCTCTTACGCGCGCCCAAATCCCGGCTTTGAATCGCATGGTGGGTGCTGAGGAGATGTTTGTGTCAGTGGGCAAGACGGTTAGCAGTGATTCACAACCAGCAGACGAGGCGACACCTGTCCGTCGTGAAAGGAAAACCGAGCGCGTTGAAGGCGCAACCATTGGATCTAGCACCCGCCCCGCAGTTCCGGTTCGCATTTCCGAATACTTCCTTCCGAACAACTTGACTTTATCCGAGGCTCTCAAGGTGGCTGGTGTTTCCGATCTGGAAGGAGCCGTAAGCCGAGGTTTGTTATATCGTCCGTCAGTGATTGCTCAAGCGTATATCCGCTTCCATAATCGCAAGTACAACCTTGATTTTGAGACTTACCGCACAGTGCTTGTCAGTGATCCAGGTCGTCGCGGAGTGGTGCGCTGGGAAGAATTTACGGCTGAGCCGCTAGACTCACGCCAGTTGGATGAGCAGCCCATCCCGGATTCCCGTTTTGATTCGTTGGAGGCGCCCTTTTCGGAAGCCAGTATATTGCGAATTATGCGGACTGACTTCTTAGACTGGGCTTACCGCTCAAGTGAGGTGAAAGTGCGTGTTAATGAAAAATTGAATGTGTATGCGGGACCGGAATTCTCCGAGGACGATTTCCAAAAAATGTGTCTGGAAGCGGCAGAGGAAAAGCGCGAAGCTGAAACAAAAAAGGTAACTGCTGCTGTAGACAAGAAAATTGAGCGCTTGCTAGACCGCCTGGAACGAGAAAGTCAGGAACTGCGTGAGGACGAATCGGAACTTTCCTCTCGGAAAATGGAAGAATGGGGGACTTATGCCGAGACAGCGCTCAGCTTGTTCGGAGGACGTAAACGTAGTTTGTCTACCTCATTATCCAAACGGCGTATGACTGGAAAAGCCAAAGCTGATGTAGAAGAGTCACACGAAGCTATTGCGGACTTTGAACGGACCATCAAAGCGCTTGAGCTGGAGAAAGACGAAGCTCTCCGGGAGATCAAAGGTAAATGGGACGATGTCGCAGCAAACTATGACGAGATAGAGGTATCGCCTTATAAAAAGGATGTACAGCTTGACATGTTCGGAGTAGCCTGGTTCCCGTATCATTATGTTAAGGTCGATAGCGAGGTGGTTGAACTGCCCGGGTTTGGAGGCGGATCGAATTATTAGGTATGAAAACACTCCTTATCCTGCGCCACGCCAAATCCAGTTGGAAGGAAACCGGATTAGCAGACCATGATCGATCTCTGAATAAACGCGGTAGGCGTGATGCACCACGCATAGGCGAACTTCTGCGCGAGCAAGGTTTAGTGCCAGACATGATCCTCAGTTCGTCTGCCAAGCGTGCGAAGCGCACTGCCGAAATCGTCGCCGAAGAAAGTTATTTTGGGGGTGAGATTTTGTTCAGTCGTGAGCTTTACGCCGCCTGGCCGGAATCGTATATCGATGCCTTGAGCCTTCAGCCTGATCAATACGGTTGTGTATTGGTTGTGGGTCATAATCCAGGTTTGGAGGAACTCCTTTTAGTTCTAACTGGAGAGGCGGAGCGGATGCCCACGGCAGCGCTGGCTCAAGTGACTTTGCCCATTGATAGTTGGCGCGAGCTCTCCTACGAGACTGTGGGAGAACTGGTGAAAATCTGGCGCCCCAAAGAATTGTAAGTAAGAGTATTGCATCTGCTGTTGTCTTTAAATTGTATGAATACAATTGAAAGCATTTCGGTATATCAGGCACCCTGGATTATCATGATAGTTGTTCTGCTTTATGGTGTGGAGCACTCTGTTTTGGCCACGTTAAAAGTGAAGGAAATGGCGCGGCGCTATTTAGGGATTAGCGCTGATCGCACTTACCGCCTGTTCTATAATCTGATTGCATTGCTTACCTTCTTGCCGGTATTGGCATTACTGGCAATCTTGCCGGATGAGCGTCTTTATTCGATCCCATTCCCATGGGTACTGCTGACCACAGTGATTCAAGGATTGGCGATTATTACACTTTTCCTTGGTCTGCTGCAGACAGGTTTGTGGTCTTTCTTAGGTATAAAGCAGTTATTTGTGGTTTCGCAGATCCCACAGACAGAATTGGTCGTGCGCGGCTTGTACCGCTGGGTACGGCATCCCCTTTATGTGGCGGGTTTGTTATTTATCTGGTTTTCGCCGGTGATGACCCACAACACACTTGCAATGACTGTTGGGTTGAGCGTCTATCTTATTTTGGGCGCTTTTGTCGAGGAGCGAAAACTTATTAGTGAATATGGTGCCGCCTACCTGCACTACCAGGAGAACACGCCGATGCTGGTCCCAGTAAAAACCAGAGTGCGAAAATGAGATATAGAAAGCTGCTATTAGGATAGGAGGGAAAATAATCAAGAAGTTTATTGCGAACGATAAGTGATAAAAAATGGGGTATAATCGCATCCGCAACATGTAATTATTGGTTGATTAATTGGGAGATGCACATGAGTAAGAAGAGCAAGAAACGGCAATCGCGAAAGAAAAGAACGACCTCAAGCCAGACCTCCGTACAGGCTGCGACTGTAAAGAGTGAGCAAACAAAGACTTACAATTCCGGATTTGACCCGGACTACTCTCAAACGATTAAAGACTTAAAGCGCATTGGTATCCTGGCAGGAACATTTATCGCTTTCCTGGTGGTGCTGTCCTTTTTCTTAGGGTAAGTCCGCGACTCAGGAACTTGGAGTGCTCTGTTAAGGTGTATGAACGTCTTTCGCCTTTACTGGGCGCTTTGTTTTTAAGCACGATTGTCAATTTCGCTCAACCCGGCTAGAATGTAGACATGCAGGAAGAACGGCCGCACTGGTCCTCGAGCACTAAATTAACTCTCAGCCTGTTGCTGTTGGCGCTGGGCATCTATTTGCTGTACCGCTTCAGCGTTGTAATCGGTCCGTTGATCCTTGCCGCACTCGTTGCTTTTGTACTTTCCCCATTAGCGAATTGGTTTGAGAGCCGCTTGAGCGTCCGCCGTGGTTTTGCCGCTTTATTGGCATACCTGGTCGCGATTTTTATTCTGGTATTAATTCCGCTGGTGATCATTCCTCCACTGACAGCCCAATCAACCGGATTGAATCTGGATTTCCAACGCATACTCTCTCAAATTGAATCCCTTCTGGAGAGCCGCTATACAATTGGCGGCTATGTTATCGATGTCAATACATTTTACCGGCAGGCCTTTGGCTCCTTAAAAGTGGTGATAGAACCGTTTTTTGGGCAGACTCTGGGATACGTGATCGAAGTGATCACCTCGTTAGTTTGGATTGTCTTTGTCTTCGTGGTTTCATTTTATTTGATCAAAGATGGCAGGAAATTAACTGTCTGGCTTGAAGGTATCACACCGGCTGAGTACAAGCATGATTTCACCTGCCTGCGTGGGGAGATCAACAAGATATGGAGCGCGTTTTTTCGTGGACAATTAATCCTGGCATCAGTAGTGGCGGTTATATTCACTGTTGTGGGTTTTGTCATCGGTTTGCCGTTTGCGTTGGCAATGGGGGTTTTAGCGGGTTTGTTGGAATTTATTCCCACCATCGGACACGCCATCTGGCTGATAACCGCCTCCTTTTTAGCTTTCTTTGTGGGTTCCACCTGGATGCCCGTTCCGAACTGGGTGTTCACTCTGATCGTCATAGGGCTGCACATTATTTTTCAGCAGTTTGATTTGAACTACTTGATGCCGCGCATTGTCGGGCGCCGTGTACAGCTCCATCCCCTGGTCGTTATTCTTGGTGTCGTCGCTGGTGCTTTGCTGGCGGGTGTGCTGGGCATCTTGCTAGCTGCGCCCACGATTGCCACGGCGCGCGTGCTGGGACACTACGTGTTCGCTAATTTAAACGACCAGGACCACTTCCCGGAGACCGTGGCGCCTGAGCTGCCGCCCCCCAAGGTGCGTTGGTGGAAGAAAACCACAATCGAAGAGACGGATAATCCACATAGTGAAGCAAAAAAAAAGTAGGATAAGATGTCATCTTGTCCTACTTGATTCATAAATCCTTTTTGGGCAGCTTGAAGTTATTGATACGGGATTTTTTTATCTATGATTTGGTACTGCTACTTTGGTAGTACCATAAAGCTGCTCTTTGATTGCTATCACCCGTCTGCGTATGCGGTCATCGCGCTCCAATAAGTCGGCGATCTTTTCACAACCGTACATCACGGTGGTGTGGTCACGCCCACCGAGGGATTTCCCTATTTGAGGTAAGGAGATTTTAGCCTCTTCGCGCAGCAGATACATGGCGATCTGGCGTGGAAAGGCAATATGGCGCGAGCGGTCGCGCCCCAGCATTTTGTCAAGTGGTACATCAAAGGACTCTGCAACCTGACGGATGATCTCTTCGGGTTGCACTTCGCTGCGGCGGGGTAGTAAATCCATAAGCGCCGTTTCTACTAAGTCGGGGGTTAATTCCAACCCGCTCAGGTTGGCATAAGCCGATACCCGGGTCAATGCTCCTTCCAGCTCGCGGATGTTTGACTGTACTTTACGAGCGATCAGCTCCAGCAGTGCGTTAGAAATTTGGCAGTTGCTTCGTTCGGCCTTGGAACGCAGAATTGCCATGCGTGTCTCAAAAACGGGATGCTGGATGTCAGCTGCCAGACCCCATTCGAAGCGTGAACACAGGCGTTCCTCCAAGGTTATCATGGCTTTCGGAGGTCTGTCGGACGAGATCACAATTTGCTTGTTCTGCCCGTGTAAAGTGTTGAAAGTGTGGAAGAACTCCTCCTGTGTGGATTCCTTCCCAGCGATGAACTGAATATCATCGATTAGAAGGACGTCGATGTAGCGATATTTCTCCCGGAAATCCTGAGTATGGTGTGCGCGGATGGCGCTGATTAAATCATTTGTGAACTCTTCCGAGGATACATATAGTACGCTCAGGTTGTACTGGTGGCACATATTACCGATCGCGTGCAGCAGATGGGTCTTGCCAAGACCAACACCGCCATAAATAAAAAGGGGGTTGTAGGCATGGGACGGATTTTCAGCAACCGTCAAGGATGCTGCATGAGCGAGACGGTTGCTGGAGCCGACTATGAAATTGTCAAAAGAATAGCGGGGGTTGAGGCTGGAGTTCTGTTTGCGGCTTGCTGGTTCCTCTATGGATAAATTTTCCTCGAATATCTCGCTCTGTTCGTTTTCATCCTGCCAGACGATAAAGCGGACTTCTACTGTGCGGTTCATGATGCCTGTCAGCAAGCGTTTTACCGTACTGGAAAGGTGGCTGTGCAGCCAGTCACGTGCGTAGGCGTTCTGAACACCAATGATAAAACTTCCATCTTCATACGAGACTAACTCTGCATTCTGAACCCAGGTGTCAAAGGCAGCCTTGGGCATCTCAATTTGTAGTTGACCACGGGCGGCTTGCCAAGCCTGCTCGGCTTTCATCCAGCGATCCTCCTCCAATTCAGAGATTAAGACAACACTTTACTTAACGTCCCATTTCTATAAGTAGATGGGAAGTCCGAATATTAGAATGAAAAAGATGTTTCCCGGTATGGGAGTTGAAGAGTCCTCTTTGAACCTGGAATATGAGGACAGCTTGTTTACTATTTTAGCAGAAACCACCCATATTTTGCAATACGTTAACCCTACGGAAGTCTAAAATTAACCAATAATTTAAGATTAGCTAACGTTAAAAAAAAGAACGCATGTTGCAATAACAATGCCAATGACAATTGATTTTTGGCAGTCCCACATGCAGGGTATTTTTCTTTATATTCCCCACATATGCCCTGATTGGATGCGAAGTTGCTCTCTTTTAATGAACTAATTTGGTTGTACCTTAAAGAAATTGTGAATAAAAAAATTTGATATGTGAAGCACTGCGATTCCGAATCTGTCACTTCAAGATTTTCTTTATTTAAGTATTACATTCTTGGTTACACAGGTGCATAATATGGCGATCGCTGGCTGAAAATGTTGATAAATCTCCTATATTTTGTTAATGTTGTTATTGTATTTAACAGTTATCATCCATCTATATCTTAGCATAAAAATCCAAAAGTCAAACATTAAACTTATCAAGCAGCATTTATTCAGGAAATTACTAACCAGCCATCAGGAGTATGGCGAGAAAAGGAGAGATTAATGGCAAAAATAATAGGTATCGATTTGGGTACCACAAACAGCGTAGTCGCC
Source organism: uncultured bacterium (assembly GCA_965603285.1). Taxonomy (GTDB): domain Bacteria; phylum Chloroflexota; class Anaerolineae; order Anaerolineales; family UBA4823; genus JAUWPO01. The sequence continues at coordinate 4,609 of CBFDCK010000082.1, read as the reverse complement.
GTGATGGAAGGCGGCGATCCGACTGTCATCCCGACAGCCGAAGGTTCGCGTTTGCTGCCTTCGGTGGTGGCTTTCAACAAGAACAGTGAACGACTTGTTGGGGAGACTGCCAAGAGGCAGGCAGTGGTCAATCCTGAGAATACGATTTATTCTATAAAACGATTCATGGGACGCCGTTTTGATGAGGTGGAAACCGAACGCGGGATGGTGTCTTTTAAGATTGTTAAAGGTCCTGCGGGGGATGCACGTGTGGAAATTCCTGTCACTGGACGTGAGTACAGTCCCCAAGAGATATCAGCGATGATCTTAGGTAAGCTCAAAAAGGATGCAGAGGCCTATTTGGGCGAGTCCGTGACACAGGCGGTTATTACGGTGCCGGCATATTTCAATGACAGCCAGCGGCAGGCGACGAAAGACGCAGGCAAGATCGCCGGTTTGGAAGTGCTGCGGATTATCAATGAACCGACTGCGGCTGCGCTCGCATACGGTCTGGATAAGGAGGAGAACGAGACAATTTTGGTCTTTGACCTGGGTGGTGGAACTTTCGATGTCAGCATCTTGGAAGTTGGAGATGGCCTTGTCGAAGTGAAATCGACCAACGGTGATACACATCTGGGTGGTGACGATTGGGATCAGGCTATCGTCAATTGGGTCGCCGATGAATTTAAAAAGGAAAACGGTATCGATCTACGTGATGACCGCCAGGCGCTGCAGCGATTGCGAGAGGGAGCAGAGAAGGCTAAAGTTGAGCTCTCCAGTGTAATGGAAACTGAATTCAACCTGCCTTACGTTACCGCAGATGCTTCTGGACCCAAACACTTGCAAATGAAACTTACCCGCGCAAAGTTCGAACAGCTGACCGAGGACCTGGTAGCCCGGATTCGCGGTCCGTTTGATGCGGCTCTGAAGGATGCGGGACTGAAGGCTACCGATGTTGATGAAGTTATTTTAGTTGGTGGAGCTACGCGTATGCCCATGGTGCAGGATCTTGTACGCTCCCTGACCGACAAAGAACCCCATAAGGGTGTAAACCCTGATGAAGTCGTAGCCATTGGAGCAGCTATACAAGCCGGTGTGTTAGGTGGAGAGGTTAAAGACGTCCTCTTATTAGATGTAACGCCGCTCTCGCTAGGATTAGAAACACTTGGCGCTGTGATGACGGTCTTGATCGAACGTAATACGACCATCCCTATTAAGAAGAACGAGGTATTCTCGACAGCGGAGGATAACCAGACTGCGGTCGATATCCATGTTTTGCAAGGGGAGCGACCAATGGCTGCTGACAATATGAGCCTGGGTCGCTTTCGCCTGGAGGGGATTCCGCCTGCACTGCGTGGACTGCCGCAGGTTGAGGTGACCTTTGACATCGATGCGAATGGCATCATAAACGTTGCCGCGAAAGATAAAGCTACCGGTAAAGAGCAGCAGGTAACCATCACCGCTTCAACCAACCTCGATAAGGACGAGATTGATCTGATGGTGCAGCAGGCTCGCGAGCATGAAGCTGATGACCGCCAGCGCCGCGAATTGGTTGAGGTCCGCAATACAGCCGACAGCCTGGCATATCAGACAGAAAAGACGCTGAACGAATTGGGCGACAAGGTGCCGGTTGAGGAACGCCAGAACATTCAAGGCAAAGTTGAAGAATTGCGTGAAGTGATCAAAGGAGAAGACGCTGCACAAATCAAGCGATTAAGTGATGAACTGCAGAACGCCTTCCACGCGATCAGCCAGCAGCTGTATGCCCAGCAGCAGGCGGGAGCCGAAGGACCAACTCCCAGCAGTGACGGTCACGAACCGGTCGGAAACCAGGAACCTGAGGATGAGGGCGAGGTCATAGAAGGCGAGTTTCATGAAGCTTAATCCGTGAGATAAGCCAATCGGGTTATCCTTGGAATAAAGTAGTAGTTTGACAGGCAGCAGAGATGAGTACATCTGCTGCCTGTTTTTCAATTTCCCAGCGCTCAATTATGATCTTATGGTTCGGATTACAGTATAATATTTGTGTTTCGAGATCTAATATGACTCTACTAGCATGAGGTGCATTGTGGTTGTCAGGAATAATTAGAACTTTATATAGTGCCAATAATATAAACGAAAAGGATTATATGGAAACACAAACTTCCCCACCTGTAAGTTCTTTCTTACCGTCAGCTATTCTCTTGATGATCCTGGGTTGGGGCGGTTTATATTTTCTGTTGATATATACCACGCCCAGCGGTGGCGCTCGATGGGCGTTCTTCTTTGCGGGGGTATTGGCTTTCACTGGCACCTCATTGCCGCTGGTAGCGTTTCTCAACCGGCGTTTTCCTTCTATCCCTCCCCCATCGACAACTGTTGTCCTTCGACAAGCTCTTTGGATTGGGATCTATTTCCCAACCTTAATTTGGCTGCAAATAGGACGTGTCTTGAACCCGTTCATTGCGCTGCTTTTAGCGGTGGGCTTCGCTCTGATTGAATGGCTGCTGCGAATGAGAGAGCGCAGTCAATGGCGACCATGACTGATTTGCGTTCTCTTCCTTCCGTTGACCAATTATTACAAACCGAAGAAGTAAACCAGTGGATTTTGTTTTACGGTCGTCCACTCACGCTGGATGCCATTCGCAGCGTTCTCGATAAGGTTCGAATGGGTTATGCCGAAGCCTCCACCATACCAGACCGGGAATCCATCCTGGAGCAAGTGGGTTTGAAGCTTCAGAATTGGACGGCTCCAACCTTGCGCGACGTGATTAATGCTACCGGTGTGATCCTGCACACCAACTTGGGCAGGGCACCTTTGAGCCAGGCAGCTCTGGATGCAATTCGGTCGGTGGCATCAGGATATTCCACATTAGAATATGATCTCCGCAAAGGAAAACGCGGCACTCGATTGGTGCACGCTGAGTCGCTGCTGAAACGCATTACCGGCGTAAGTGCAGCCCTGGTGGTCAATAATAATGCTGCGGCAGTGATGCTTGCGCTTACTGCTCTTGCCCGCCGCAGGGCGGTAGTTATCGCTCGAACGCAGTTGGTGGAGATTGGCGGGGGTTTCCGCGTCCCCGATGTGATGAAGCAGTCCGGCGCGCGACTTGTTGAAGTAGGTACGACCAATCGTGTTCATCTGGCGGATTATGAATCCGCACTGGATGAATCTCCGGTCATGATCCTGCGCGCTCATCGTTCTAACTTCCGGATAATTGGCTTTACTACCGAACCCAGCCTGGCCGAACTGGCTTCACTAGCCCGTCGCGTTGGAATCCCGCTGGTGGATGATTTGGGGTCCGGCTCTCTTTTAGATACGTCACGCTTTGGATTGGGACACGAACCGATGGTGCAGGAGTCTTTGGCTCAAGGAGCAGACCTGGTCTGTTTCTCCGGCGATAAGTTGCTGGGGGGTCCTCAAGCTGGCATTATTGTGGGACGTGCAGATTTAGTAGCGAAGCTTAAAAAACATCCCCTGGCGCGCGCCGTCCGGGCTGACAAACTGTGTCTGGCTGGTTTATCGGCGACATTGCTGCATTATTTGAAAGATGAGGCCACACAAGAGGTACCTATTTGGCGCATGATCGCAATGTCAACGGAGCAGATCAGGGAGCGCGCTCAGAACTGGGTGGAGGTTATTGGACACGGTGAGGTGATTAATGGAGAATCGACCGTTGGAGGAGGAAGTCTGCCGGGCGAGACGTTACCGACATTCATCTTGGCTTTGAGGGTTCAAGGCCCAAATCGCTTCATAGCCCGCCTGCGCGAATTGCATCCAGCCATCATCGCACGGCTTGAAGATGACCGCGTGGTGCTGGACCCACGCACCGTGCTGCCCGAGCAGGAAGGTGCGTTATTGGATGGATTGAGGCTCATGTATGAAAAAAGATATTGATTCTCTTATGGGTGCCAACGACATCGACGCGCTACTGGTCACCGGATCAGCGCGGCACAACCCCGCAATGGTTTATCTGACCGGCGGTGCTCACTTGACGAAAGCTGACCTGATCAAAAAGCACGGCTGTGCCCCGGTGTTGTTTTACAGCTCGATGGAGCGTGACGAAGCCGCAAAGACTGGTCTGGAGACCAGGAACCTTGGCGACTACCGCCTCCACGAATTACGAAGACAAATGGGAGGAGATCTATTACTGGCGACTGTTGAACGCTACCGGCGCATGTTCAGTGATGTGGGCGTAACTTCGGGACGGATAGCCCTATACGGTAAAATCGAATCCAACGAAGCTTATCCCCTTTTTACTGCCTTGCAGGATGCCTTGCCTGGGATAACCTTGATTGGGGAATTTGAGACCCCCGTCTTGCTCTCAGCGATGTCCACCAAGGACGAGGACGAGGTGGGGCGGATTCAGCGCATGGGTCAAAAAACGATTGAAGTGGTTGATATGGTGGCAGATTTCCTGACATCCCGTGGAGTGCAAGATCAAGTCCTGATTAAATCGGATGGCAGTCCGTTAACGATTGGTGATGTAAAACGACGAATTAACCTGTGGCTGGCTGAACGAAGCGCTGAAAATCCAGAAGGGACCATCTTTGCTATCGGTCATGACGCCGGAGTACCTCACAGCAGCGGAACAGACAGCGACCAGCTGCAGTTGGGCAAGACAATCGTATTTGACATATTTCCTTGCGA
>CBFDCK010000081.1:0-13660 GCA_965603285.1 uncultured bacterium | reverse complement strand
AAAAGTCTCCATAAATGAATCTGCCCTTGTGTCCAAAATCCTTTGAACCGGTACACTCCTAGAGTTGCTGCTTCACCAAGTTGGAAAAGCCGAAATTGCAATAACGTTCGTATGGCAAAAAAAATCCCCCACACCAATGTTACTTCGCTATAAGCTGGACGCACCCGAGGATGCCAATACCACTCGAGCGGCCAGCGCCGGGTGATGAAACTGGTCCAGGCCACTAGAGGACGCTTGAGTATAATACTGGTAAGGCAGAGAAAAACGGTGAAAAAACCGCTGATTATTCCCGGCAAGAAATATCCCTGCGCCCCACCTACCAACCTGGCAATCAACACAGCTAGGATAACGCCCCCAATGCCCCCCAAAGCATATCTCAAGGGTTGGCGCTTGATTAGACGGTAAGCAGCAATGATCAAAGCAATGCCCAAAGACACCCATAACGCTATCTCGTAGCCAGTTAGTGCATTCATAATCAAAAATATGATCGGGGGAATCAATGAATCAGTCCAATCGCCTCTCCCGGTCATCACCGAGCGAAATTCTGCAATTATCTCTTGGAACTTACTGCCATTTACTTCGCTTTCAGACATTATTACTGTAAGCCCTACTACCCATGAAAAAGCGACGCCAATCCCCGTCACTGGATTGCAATGCAATGAAAGTGTACAACGCTCCCGTAAAGAATCCCAACACCATCATCAAGAACACCCATATAATTGCACGCATAAGCGAGTCCTCACGGTATAAGATCCAGCCAGAAAAAAGGATAAAACCCACATACAGGTCTACCAGTGAGACAATACCCCAAGGATTGGATAGAATTTCTTTCCCATCATCCATGAAATCCCCATAGGAGAAAGCGTATATCAGAACGGCTGTCATGGCGAACAAGCCCAGCAGCGATACAATCTTAGCAAGTTTCATTTATCTATCACCTCAGTTCACTTAAACCAACCGAGCATCAGTAAAATCGCATATCCGACGACATAAAAACCGGTTAAACCGTAAAGGGTAGTTGAAGAAACACCCGATAGGGAGAATTTATCCATCTTGAAGGAAGCCAGTTTAACCAAATCCCCAACCAACATTAGTACGCTGAAATAAACCAATAATGCTGCTGGACCTGGAATAAAGGCTAATGCGATCAACATACCCCAGTGACCCAGATTGTTGAATATAACGAAGACCATCGACACGATATCGCGTCGGCTTAAGCGATCAAAAATTGCCGCAACCAATCCCAGGCTTAAAATTCCCAACACGACGGATTGTGCCAGCTGAACACCGGACGGCAATTCAAAAGTGCCGTTTGATAGGGCATTAACCAGAGCAGCAATACCGATCAGGATAGCAATTGACTTGATAATGGTCTCAAGCCAGGCTAAACTGGACTATTTGGCGACATGCCACTCCTCACTTCTTGGAGCTTGATTATTTCCTGTCATGATGAGCTCTTGTGTGGGAACCAGGGTATGAAGGGGTTGGTAGTCTCAACATATTCCTTATATCCAGGTTTGCTTTCCTTTAAGGACTTTTCTAACATGGTAACTCCTGAAACTCGACGCAGCAGTAACGTCATGATGATTGGGCTGAAGATGGTCCAGTAGCCGCCTGCTGCGGTAGCGATAAGGTAAAAACCCCACCATTGGGCTGCATCGCCGAAGTAATTGGGATGACGGGTGTAACGCCATAAGCCAGTATTCAGCAGTTTCCCCTTATTATCAGGATTCGCCCTAAAGCGAGCGAGTTGCCAATCACCCACGGCTTCAAAGAAGAAGCCTATCCCCCAAAGGATAGCTCCAAGGTAATCCAGCCATATTAACCGGGTGGGGTTTGGGTTGCTCTGGGCTGCTAACAAGGGAGCCGAGATGATCCACATTAAGGCGCCTTGCAGTAGGAAGACCTTGAAGAAGCTGCGCCACCACCAATTACTCCCGGCCTCCTGGCGCCACTGCTGGTAACGGTAATCCTCACCATGACCCCAATTACGCAGTAGTATATGTATGGATAACCGCAGACCCCAAATAGTGGTCAAGATCACAATGAGCAATTTACGTGCGGCGAAGCCATCCGGTGTGAGAAAGAAATAGAACCAGGCGGTGATGACAAAGCCTGTCCCCCAGAAGATATCCACAATACTGGAGTCCTTCAATAATAGGCTTATCAGCCATAATGCGATCATTAAGCCCAATATTACTAGCGCAGCGTTAGCATAGATTGATAACATTTTTTCGCCTATCCCTTGGGCTAATGATAAGTATGAATTGGTTTTGTGAACAAATTTGTAGCACGGGACCTATACACAAAGTGGTTACAGATCCTGAACATTATGGTTGACATGCGCTAATAATTCGGCGCGAGTCTTCTCATTATCCTTGAAGATTCCCAGCATCTTACTGGTGGTCATCTTGGTATTGGCTTTCTTCACCCCGCGCATCATGGCGCACATGTGTGCACCTTCCACCACGACCGCTACTCCCTGAGGCTGTAAAGTTTCCTGGATGAAGTTGGCAATCTGGGCCGTCATTTGTTCTTGGGTCTGAAGGCGCCGAGCGAACATATCCACAATGCGCGAGATCTTGCTCAAGCCGACCACTTTGTCGTTGGGTATATAGGCTATATGGGCGCGTCCATAAAATGGCAGTAAGTGATGCTCACATAAACTAAAGAAGTCGATATCTTTAACGACCACCATTTCATCATAGTCTACTGTGAAGACGGCACCATTTATCAACTTCAGCGGGTCTACATGGTAGCCAGAAGTCAGTTCATCATACATGCGCGCTACCCGGTTCGGGGTTTTCAATAAACCCTCACGTTCCGGATCCTCACCAATATTCATTAATATAGTATGCACGGCAGATTCAATATTGGTTTGATTAAGCTCAATGGGTTGTGTGGTCAAATTCAATTGCGATTCTTCTACCAGGTCATTAATAAGTATATTGGAGAAATTTAGTAAAGTTATTTTTTTTCCTTCCAAATTTGGATAATTTTTTTAATTGCTCAGGCTGTGCAGTTATCCTTTTATTAATCAACCTTTTTAGCGGTGATACATGCAAAGCCGACCACTCCAGGTCCGATATTGGTACCTAAGATTGGGGTGACGTCTACTGACAGAGGTTCTTCCTGATTGGGGAAAAGGTGGGTTGTCCGATGATATAGGTCTTGTGCCTCCTGTGAGGCGTTTGTGTGTACAAGAGCCAATTGCTCCAGAGGTCCTAACTCGCTCACGAATTGGATCACACGTTTCATAGCGCGCTCGCGTGTGCGTACCCTTTCACCTGTAGGCTCACCGGCATGCATAATGAGCAAGGGTTTGATTTGCAGCATACTCCCCAAACTGGCCACAACCGCATTCATGCGACCGCTGCGCTTAAGAAATTCGAGAGTATCGAGGGCAGCTATAACGTAAGTACGGGAGGTCTGTTCCTCAAGCATTGCGATGATCTGCTCCACCGGCACACCCTGAATCGCGGCTTTGGCGGCGGACAGGACGAGAAATCCTGTGCCCAGGCTGAGCTGTTGTGAGTCGAAAACAGTGACCGGTACTTTCTGCGTTTTTTTGGCCGCGGTGCGGGCTACATCGACAGTGGCGCTCAGGCTGATGGAGATATGAATAGAAAGTATCTCGCTGGCGCCTTCATCAGCCAGTCGTTCATAGGTCTGGCGAAAGGCATCTATGCCTGGTGTCGCCGTTGTGGGTAGTGGGTCACTGTCAGGTAAGCGCTGGTAGAATTCCCTGCGTGAAATCTCGACTCCATCCAGGTAGCCCTGATCACCAAAGTTAATGTATAACGGAACAACGGTGATGCCATATGTATCCACAATCTCTTGAGGCAGGTCACAAGTGCTATCGGTAACAATTCGAATGCTCACAATTCACTCCTTTGAACGTGGCGGAAAACCATCTAAACATAATAATACCATAATGCAAATATATTGTCTAGTAATTGCAAATGTATTTCTGTTCCAAAAGTGGAGCTTGATACATGAGCGCTAGTGGACATGCGCTCATGTATCAAAGAACAATCGGTATTTTTTGTAAAGACGGAAAATTCGGAATAACTATTATTGGCGCGTGTTTTTACGCAAAACACCAACAACCAATATCACCAGAATCACTCCAGCTCCAACCCAGGCGGAGTTGGATACAATGGGTGTGCTGGCGTGCTCGAGGGCAATACCCACATAAGCCCAGACGAGAACCAGAGAAAAGGCGATATCGGCGTGCCTGAGGCTCATGGCAGCAGAGATGATGACTCCAGCCGCCAGCATTATCACAGCCCAGGCTTCGGGGCTGACTCCCCACCCATTCCAACCAAGATAATATAGAAACTGAGTGGCATTGGCGATCGTTGCCACGCTGATCCAGCCCAGATAAATACTAAACGGTATATGGACACACCATTTTTCCCCCGCGGAAACCTGGTCACGACCAGAGCCCAACCGCAGGTAGATCGCGATCAGGGAGAGTAGCAAGGCCAGCATAGCGACCAAAGTGAAACGGAACACTTCATAATGCCAAAGGAATAACCAGGTTATGTTAGCCAGGCAGCTGAATACAAATAAATAGCCGATTAATCGCAGACGTGGGTTCTCCTTCTGGGAGGGAAGCGCCTGGAAAATCGCGTAAGCAATTAGACCTAAGTAGATCAGGGACCATATTGAGAAAACATATCCGGCAGGGACAAAGTAAACTTCAAAACGATCCGAAATTTCACCTGTGTCGAGACCGTTGAGCGGAAGTGCAACGGCAAGGATGTTGACAGCGATGACTGCTAAGACGGCAAGCACAACAAGAATCTGTCGTAGTGTGTCTTTGTTCATATTTCACTCCTGATTAATTAACATGGACCGAGGGAATTGATGGCTTATTAATTTTATTTTATCCCAAATTCCCATAAGACGCAATAATCGATCAACTAAAGATGACAACGAGAGAGTAAAGCGAATCTCACAAGCCTCTCCGCTTTTACCCACCAAGCAGACTTATCTTTGCTAGGCAAATACTGTGCAATATATTGACAATATGGTTTGCACATGGTAATATTATATAGAAACACTCGAAATAAAGAGCTTCTTTTGATAGGGAGAGCGAAGTGTCAACACTAAGTAAAGCACCTACCTACAATTTAAAGGTCGTCATGCGGGAGACGGGCATCAAGGCCGACACCCTGCGGGCATGGGAACGCCGCTACGGGCTGCCGGTTCCAGAGCGCACATCTGGGGGGCACCGCCTGTATTCACAATACGATATTGAAACGATAAAATGGCTTCAGGCTCGTCAGGCCGAAGGCTTGAGGATCAACCGGGCGGTTAACCTCTGGCGCAATATGCAAGACTCAGACCAAGACCCCCTGCTCGCATTGCCAGTAGAAGAGATCCAAACACCAGTTGTTGCTGGCGAATTAATCTCTGGGGAGACATTGGATGAGATGAAAGAGAATTGGATCGCGGCATGTATGGTGTTTGATGAGCCAAGCGCAGAGAACATCCTGGCTCAAGCATTTGCCCGTTACCCCTTAGAGACAGTCTGTTTAGAAATCCTACGCAAAGGATTATCAGAGATCGGTAACCTGTGGTATTCGGGCGAGAGCACAGTCCAGCAAGAACATTTCGCCTCCTCTCTGGCGATCCGGCGGTTGGATGCACTATTGGCTGCCACGCCAGCTCCCACCCGTAAAGGCAGGATCCTTATTGGATGCCCAGCGGGTGAGGAGCATGTTTTTTCAGCACTCATGTTGACACTATTATTACGCCACCATGGCTACGAAGTGATCTATCTTGGCGCGAATGTTCCACTCGCTCAGTTAGGCAAGACCGTAACCTCGACCCAAACCACTTTGGTTGTCTTAACAGCCCAGCAGCTTACCAGCGCGGCTGAATTGTATAAAGCGGCGCTATTCTTAAAAAAGCAAAAAGTACCCTTGGGTTACGGCGGCTTGATCTTCAACCTTTTACCAGATCTAAGCAAACGCATCCCCGGTCATTTCCTGGGGGAAGCGCTCGAGCAGGCTGTGCAGGAAATTGAACAGCTTATTACTTCTCAAGCCGAAACACCGAAAACGGAAAGTGTCCCGGAGATTTATCAAGTTGCGCAGAGACAATTTAATCAAAAACAACCGCTGATCGAAGCCTATTTGTGGGAACAACTACAAAATATCGAGATGCAGGAACACCATCTGGAAATTGCAAGTGAATTCCTGGGTAATGACATCCAGGCAGGTTTAATTTTGGGCGATATGGAATTCTTACAATTCGAGATCGAGTGGATCAAGAGCCTACTCGAGAACCAAAACCTCCCGAGCGATATACTCCCACATTACTTGTTCCTTTATAAGCAGGCTTTAGAGGCAAACCTGAGCGAAGCAGGTCAGCCGATCATTAACTGGCTCGACCGAATGATAGCAGAGCAAAACAATTAATGTCGATCCAAAAATGTGGGTATTGACAATTTATGGAGGCATCCACTCCCATAAATTGTCAACCCACTTGAATGCTTGGATTGGTTCTTAGTATATGGAGAAATCCTGATGAAAATTATCCTGACCGGAGGAAGCGGGTTAATTGGTACACAGCTGACCAAAGAATTGTGCCAAGAGAGTCACGAAGTGTTGATCCTGAGCCGCAATCCAGATATTGTTAGTGGCTTACCAGCTGAAGCGCATGCCGTGGCCTGGGATGGTAAAACCGCCGCCGGTTGGGGGGACTTGGTAGAAGAGACTGACGCCATCGTTAACCTGGCCGGAGAGAGCATCGCAGGAGAAGGATTTATTCCCAGCCGTTGGACCGCGAAAAGAAAAAAACGCATCCGCCAAAGCCGCATCGATGTTGGTAATGCCGTTGTAGCTGCGGTAGCAGCCGCCAATCACAAACCCGAAATGGTCATCCAATCTTCGGCTGTTGGCTATTATGGTCCCCACACGGACGAATTCATCGATGAGGATTTCCCCGCGCATGACGATTACCTCGCCAGTGTTTGCGTTGATTGGGAAGCTGCAACTGCAGCAGTTGAAAATCATGGGGTACGCAGGGTGATCGTCCGGACAGGTCTTGTGTTATCAGCGCAAGGTGGAATTTTTAGCCGGCTACAATTCCCATTTAAACTCTTCGTCGGTGGCCCTATGGGTTCAGGAAACCAGTATTATTCATGGATCCACATGCACGATGAAATTGCTGCCATCCGGTTCTTGATCGAAAATAAGGGTGCCCGAGGGGCGTTCAACTTGACAGCTCCCAACCCGGTTACCAGCCGCGAGTTCGGTCAAACACTGGGTAAAGTGATGGAGCGTCCATCCGCAATACCAGTGCCTGGATTTGCTCTGAAGATGTCCCTGGGCGAGGTCTCCATGACGGCGCTCGAAGGCCAGCGTGTGATTCCGAAGCGCCTGCTAGAATTGGGATTTGAATTTAAATACCCCGATTTAGAAGAGGCTCTGCTCGAGATTGTCAACCAATGAGACATTATTCGCATCGCTTTCAAGTTCAAGCCTCGCTTGAGGCCGTGGCCGAATTCCATCGCGACAGCCGGGCACTCAAGCAACTGACGCCGCCGCCACTATTCATATCGTTCAATAATGTGGAATCGCTGGCGGAAGGCTCTGTGGCCGACTTTATTATGTGGCTGGGGCCGCTGCCCATACACTGGGTGGCGACACATTCGGAGGTCGATCCTATGCAGGGTTTTACTGACTCGCAGACCATTGGCCCATTTGATGTTTGGGTTCACCGTCACAGCTTTGAAAGCGTAAATGACAACACCACGTATGTAATTGATCAGGTCCGAGCTAAACCCAGCAATCACCCTTTTTGGGGGATTGTGAGCCGTTTTATGTGGCTCACCCTACCAGTTTTATTCGCCTATCGTTCCCGGCAAACCAGAAAGGCTCTCGAATGAAAATGAAACGTATACTCATCGTTGGTGCAGGCTTTGGTGGTTTGGCTGCAGGGGCTGAATTATCACGCGCAGGATTGGATGTGACCGTGCTGGAGGCACACATCTACCCGGGTGGGTGTGCGGGCACTTTCTATCACAAGGGCTACCGCTTTGATGCCGGGGCTACGCTGGCAGGGGGGTTCGCTCCTGATGCACCGATGGACAGGCTAGCTCGTCATTTTGGGACCGATTGGGAAGAACGCCCAACTTCCATGGCAATGCAAATTCATATGCCCGATGAGTCCACCATAACGCGTTGGACAGATCCACAGCGTTGGGAGAGTGAACGCGAGGCACAATTTGGTAATCAGTCAGAACCATTCTGGCGTTGGCAGGAGAGCACTGCCGATGCTCTGTGGGATTTCGCATTACGCCTACCACCTTGGCCTCCACAATCCTTTAACGACCTACTCCACTTGATGAAAAGTGGGTCGGCTTCAATTGGAGAATTACTTAAGATAGCTCCTGACGCGCTGCGATCCGTATCATCACATCTGAGACATGCACCAGAAAAGTTGCGTTTATTCTTGGATGCGCAATTGTTGATCTCAGCCCAGACCACAAGCGTTTCGGCCAATGCTTTATACAGCGCGGCAGCCCTGGATTTGGCTCGCCAGGGGGTGGCACATGTCCCGGATGGAATTGGCGGGATGGCTGATAAATTGGTCAAGACGATTAGGAATTATGGTGGTCAGGTTCATTTCCGCCAGGAGGTGACGCGCATCTCCAAGAAGCGCGGTGGTTCATATCTGGTTGAAACCAAGCGAGGTGATACTGACACAGCTGATTTTGTGATCTTTAACCTTCCACCTTGGAATATTTCGTCACTGCTCAGTGGGTCGATACCGTCACGCTTGAGCCGGTTACCGGAAAAGCCTCGTCATGGTTGGGGGGCTTTTATGGCCTATGTTGGATTGGATGCAAGCTTTATCCCAGATGATTTAGCTTTGCACCATCAGGTGCTCCTCAAGGAACCACTCGGAGAAGGAAACAGCATCTTTCTGTCCTTGAGTCCATCATGGGATCAAAGACGCGCTCCAGGCGGCAGTCGCGCCCTTACCATCAGCACCCACACCAACTTGCAACCCTGGTGGGCATTATACGAAAGCGACCGCACAGGATACGAAACTCGCAAAAACAAATATATAGATCGTATACTGTCATTGGCCGAACGGGTTATACCTGGTATACGCCAGGGAGCGGATCTAATCATGCCGGGCACGCCGGTCACGTTCCAGCAGTTCACCCGCCGTGCCTGGGGGTGGGTGGGCGGTTTTCCACAAACCAATCTCTTTCAAGCCTGGGGACCACGTCTGGCGCCCGGGCTGTGGATGGTCGGCGACACGATCTTTCCCGGTCAGTCGGTGCCAGCAGTGATGTTGGGCGGAATACGGGTTGCACAGACAATCATAGCCGAGGGTGTGTCGGCTCCTCATGCTTTCCGAGCAACTCATAAAATTCAGGTTCAGGATGCGGGCAACTGAAACTGTCTTTCAGCCTCTCCAAGTCACGGCTGCCAAGGAACACCGAGAAGATCATTGGCGACCAACGCTTGAAGCATGATTCATTTGAAGCAGAAGGGAAATTATAGTGAGCAGTGTGATTTGGTGGATCCGGCGTGATCTGCGCCTAAACGATAACTACGCGTTGCAGGCGGCGGTTGCTTCCGATCAGGCAGTAATTCCAGTGTTTATCCTCGACCCAAAACTGATAAATTCCCAAAATGCCAGTGAAAAACGCCTGGGCTTTCTTTGGGCTGGTTTAGATCAGCTAAACCAGGATTTGGGTGCGCGCGGCAGCCGGTTGATTATCAGAAATGGACCACCCGCTACCGCTCTAAAAAATCTAATGCAGGAGGAGGATGCGAAGCTGATCTTCGCTGAAGCTGATTACTCACCCTACGCACGTAAACGCGATGCTGATGTTGCCCTGCAGCTGCCGCTCCATCTCGAAGGACAAACCAGCATCAGCCATCCGGAAGCGGTTCTTAAGTCTAATGGTAAGCCATATGCGGTTTATTCCCCTTATATGCGCGCCTGGAAAGCGCTCCATAAACCTGAGGAGTGGCTTCCCCGACCAGCTCCCGCGCAGATTCACTCCCCAAAAGGGATACATAGTGAGCCGATCCCACTAGCCCCAATAATGATGCCGGAATCATACTTCAAGCCGGGGGAAGTAGCCGCACGGGAGCGCTTAGCGGCTTTTACCATAGGACTGGAGCCCGAGATTTATCACTATGTTGAGGGACGAAATCGCATGGACCTGAATGCCACTGCTATGATTTCGCCCTACCTGCGTTTTGGTATGCTATCCGCGAGAGAAGCAGCATGGGCGGCTTTTCAAGCTCAACAATCCGCTCCGGATGCGCACGGACATAAAGGTGCCGAAACCTGGCTGAATGAGCTGATCTGGCGCGAGTTTTATATATCTATCTTATATAACCACCCCGAAGTCTTAGAACAAAGCTTCCGGCCTGAATTCAGGGACATCCCTTGGCGGAATGATGCGGACGATTACGCGGCCTGGTGTAAAGGATGTACTGGATATCCGATCGTAGATGCCGCCATGCGCCAACTCACTCAGAGCGGGTGGATGCACAATCGTGCCCGGATGATTGTGGCTTCCTTCCTTGTCAAGGATTTACTGATCGACTGGCGTTGGGGACAACGCTTGTTCATGCAGCAATTAATAGACGGTGATCCGGCCGCGAACAATGGGGGTTGGCAATGGACGGCTGGTACGGGCACGGACGCCGCACCGTATTTCCGCATCTTCAACCCAACCTTGCAGAGTAAAAAATATGACCCGCAGGGAATATTCATCCGCAAGTGGATTCCTGAATTGAGCCGAATGCCGCAAAAATATATCCATACACCCTGGGAGTTACCCTCTGATAAACAAAGTGAAATTGGCTGCATAATTGGAAAAGATTATCCAGCCCCCATCATTGAGCATTCCTTCGCCCGGCAGCGCAGCCTGCATACTTATAAATTAACTAAAGATCGTTCGGAGCAGTAATTTGGGAACCTTACCCATAATATGTTCAATACCTTGACATTATATGGATTTATAGTATATTATTGTATAGGTAGAAATAAGTGACACGATTTTTCCAATTACCTGCACAGAAGGAAATCAAATGGACGAAACATTATCACAAGAGGCACCCAATTTCACACTGAACGACATTCGAGGGCAACCAGTTAGTCTATCCGATTATAAATATCAGAAGAATATTGTTCTGGTATTTAACCGCGGCTTTGTTTGACCGTTCTGCCGCCGGCATATGGCGCAGTTGCGCCAAGATTACGATAAATTCATTGGAAAAGATGCGGTGATCCTGGTGGTGGGGCCTGAAAAAAAAGCAGCATTCCAAGAATATTGGTCCAAGAACCAGCTACCCTTCATCGGTTTGCCCGATCCCCGACATCGCGTTGCAGACCTTTATGGCCAGCAAGTCAAATTTCTCAGAGCCGGGCGCATGCCAGCCATGATGGTGATCGATAAGGTTGGGCAGATCCGTTACCAACATTACGCCGATTCAATGCGCGATATCCCTTCAAATCAGTCCATCTTAAATATTTTGGACAATTTGAACCAGGAGGAATAGGTTGGCACAAGGTACGCTCTCAAGTAAACCTAAGAACCGCACCGGCCTGCTGGTTCTGTGGGGCAGAATTATCTTTTGTCTGGCTTTCACCGGTTTGATCTGGTGGGCTGGGGGGCGTCTAGTGTGCGATTGGCGAGCTCCTAATTCTGAGAATGTTGGCGCTTAACCAAAAGGAGGTAAGAGTAGATGAGCAATCTCAACCCGGATAAACTTCATGTAGATTACATGGAAGGTACATTCCCCGAAGGTCCAATATCAACGCGCGCTTACACCTTGACCCATTCAGACAGCACCGGGGATCTATTTCTCACCATTGGAGGAGTATATAACTGGCCCCAGGTTTCCGGTTGGTATACGCGCTTGATGAGGGATGAAGTACTGGCAGAATGGCATTTTGATGAGCAGCCCAGTTTGCATGTTCACTGCCATGTCAGTGGTGGAATCGTGTTTGGACCTGCAAGCTGGCGGAAGGCCATTTTTAACAGCCACATGCCCATGGTTTTGGAAGCATTTCGATATGGTGATCGTAAATTCATCGGCGCTCACCCGGAGTTGGACGAGGCCGTGGTTTGGGTACATTTTCACGCTCGCCAGAGGCGCCACAACCAGATTGAATCCTGGGGACGTCTGACAGATTATATAAATATTTAAGACCCATAATAGCGCTTGATCGTTCAGCAGAAGAAATTAATGTAGCTAAAATCTCATCTGCATAGGAATAGTCTACTCCTAAGATAGAGAGGAAAACTACTATAGCAGAACCGACGAAGCAATCAAAATAATATTGGTAATGATTAATGAAGGTGTTTATATGATGAAGGACGAGGATCTAATATTGGTGACAGGTGTAACCGGTTATATTGGTGGGCGATTAGTGCCGCGCCTGCTTGAAGCTGGATATCGGGTGCGAGTCTTAGCCCGCGATGCCAGACGATTACAAGATCGTCCCTGGCTGGAACAGGTTGATGTCAGCGAAGGCGATGTGTTGAAGCCGGAAACTCTGATAAATGCCATGCAAGGCGTTTCTGCAGCCTATTACCTCATCCACAGCATGATGGACACCTCCGATTTTCACGAAAGGGACCTCACCGCAGCGCAAAGCTTCGGGCAGGTGGCAAAAAAATCAGGCGTTAAGCGCATTTTATACCTGGGCGGTTTGGGTGTTCCCGACTCAGGGCTTTCCCTGCACCTAATCTCCCGTCAACAAACTGGGGATGTATTGCGGCAGAGCGGGGTTTCTGTTACGGAATTCCGAGCGGCGATCATTGTCGGTTCTGGAAGTGTGTCCTTCGAAATGATCCGCTATTTGACTGAACGATTACCAGTTATGATTTGTCCGAAATGGGTTTACACGCGTGTGCAACCAATTGCTATCCGCAATGTGATGGAATACCTGGTGACGGCTTTAAGTACACCTGAAAGCGCCGGTAAAATCATTGAAATTGGTGGTTCCGATGTGCTGACATATGGGGATATGATGCTTGATTATGCACAGGTCCGTGGCTTACGCCGTTACCTGATCCCAGTTCCTGTGTTGACCCCCAGGCTTTCATCTTACTGGGTGCACTGGATGACGCCTATCCCTACTCAGATCGCAGGCCCTCTGATTGAAGGCTTACATAACGAGGTCGTTGTCCATGATGAGCTAGCCAGAGAAATATTCCCCAAAATCCAGCCTTTAGATTATAAATCTTCTGTACAACTGGCGCTCGATCGCTTGGAAGCCAGTACAATCGAGAGCTCATGGAGCGATTCACTGGTTAGCAGCCAGGGAGACCGGTCCACAGTTCAGCTCACTAACACCGAAGGGATGATAATTGAAAGGCGCATCCATCATACAGATGCGGCCTCGGATGCGGTTTTTGAGGCGTTCACCGGCTTGGGTGGCGAACGCGGTTGGCCATACATGAATTGGATATGGCGATTACGAGGTATGCTCGACCGTCTTGTTGGGGGTGTGGGATTCAGGCGCGGTCGACGGCATCCAACCGATTTGCGCGTGGGCGATGCCCTGGATTTTTGGCGGGTAGAAGCCGTTGATACATCACGTCTATTACGATTGAGGGCAGAAATGAAACTACCGGGTCGCGCCTGGTTACAATTTGATG
>CBFDCK010000080.1:0-13687 GCA_965603285.1 uncultured bacterium | reverse complement strand
GGTCCCAGGGGAAAACAACCAGCGCATCTGTAACGAGAGCCACAACATCTGGAGCGGGATTCGCCCAGGTGTGTGCGACTAGACTGGTCGTGATCACCCTCTTTGCACCCCGCATCCGAACTTGGGCGGTGACTGTTTCCAGTGTCTGACCAGTGTCGGCAATTTCGTCCACAATTGCGACGACCTTGCCTGAAACTTCCCCTGAAACCGGCACTTTCCAGGCGGGCTTTTTATATACAACTCTGTCGTTTACCCGGCGGGTGACGCGCACCGGGAACATTTCGAGGCGCAGATAACAAGCCACGCTCGCAGCCGGGATCAGCCCGGCGCGTGCTATACCCACGATTACTTGTGGTTTGAACTGATCCAGTTTTTCGGCAAGCTGAGCGGCAAGTGATCCAAAATCTCCCCACGACAGCTCTTTCACTCCTTTGCGTTGGGCGTAATCATAGCTCGGCATGGTTCACCTCAGTTTGAGGATACGACTGCTGTGGTCGCGCTTGTGCCTGATAGTGCATTGTTTTCGATCTCAATCTCAAGAAACATGAATCGGTCTCCTTATTTAATATCCACAACCTGACCCGAAGTCATTTTCTTCAAATCTTTGGGATCCAGGTGGAACAGGGCGCGCGGCGTTCCCGCTGCTGCCCATACTTCTTTGTATTGAAGTAAGTCCTCATCGATGTAGGTCTCGATTTCTTTTTTATGACCGAGAGGCGGCACACCGCCGATCGCAAAGCCGGTTTGTTGGCGGACGAAGTCGGCGTCGGCTTTGCCAAGCGGCTCGTTGATCAAGGATGCTATCTTTTTCTCGTTTACGCGGTTGGCGCCGCTTGCGATCACCAGGATGGGTCGATTGGAACGCTTGCCTTTGAATATCAACGATTTGACGATCTGCCCGACCTGGCAGCCGACCGCCTGGGCGGCTTCGACGGCTGTACGGGTTGAACCCGGTAGTTCGACCACTTCAAGCCGCATCCCCAAAGCGTTCAGGGCATCTTGAACTTTCTGGGCGCTGGAGCTGAGAGATTGGGTCATTTTGATCTCCTGGATGTTGGTTGATGTATGGTCGTCATTCCTTTTTTACTGTCCCCAGGCTCGTTCGTACCATTCTGGGTTCTCAACAGCCCAACCTTCAATGGGCTCTTGAGCGTGCAGGTCAGCCTGGAGCTTCCACCAGGTAAATCCTTCGGCTTGAATTGGACCTTCGACGATCATCACATATTCGCCCACCTGCAATTTGCGTATCGATTCAGATTTGCGAGATGGATCCCGGCGCAGGTTGAGGTTCTCTCCATCACGGGTAATGAGGTATACATCCCCAGCCCGGAATGCAAGGACGTCGACCGGATAGCCGCCGGAGAGCAGCAGATGATCCGTCCATTCGGGCATATCAGGTGGGTCGGACGTCAGGAGCAATCGCCACTCCCGGTCGGATATACGCTCTGCGCGCGGCTGCTGGAATTCGTAATATGAAAATACGCCGCCCTGAGCGATTTGCTGTTCGCCATTTATGGGCACAATCACATAGATGCGGTCTACAGCGCCGGTGGCGACCTGTAAAAACTGTTCTTCCGCCCCTGCAGCCGCTGATATCACAGGGACTGGAGGCATACTTTGTGGATTACCCGTATCGTGTTGGCTGAAAAACTGGCTGCGTAGGACACGTTCTTCCAATGCTCCAATAGGACTCTGAATTAGAGTGTAATCATCCTCGACCAGGGGCACTCCTCCCAGCTCTTTCACAGCGATATCACCCAGCTTTTGGAAATGGTCTCCCAAGTTTTGCATGTCGTTTAGGAGTTTACTCAAATTTATCTGGTCATACGATGATTCTCCAACCATATCCCGCTCGGTCAAGCCGTCCGATATGGCGTGCGCCAGGTAGGCAAGACGGTAAAAAACAAGCGGGTTGGGCTCAACGAAACCCGGAGCAGGACCAGAAGACGGCGGACCTCCACCGCCTGCCATTTCCGGCATCTTTGAGTAGAGCACAGTGTCGTGTTTTAGCTCCGCCCAACTGCCGAGGGCGCTGTTGAGATCTTTCCACTTCCAGGTGCCCGTGCGCATGTAATCCGGATAGGGCGCTGTTTTGTCATCCAATTGGGGTAAGAACGTAAACAGCCAGGCGCTGTTGGCTGTCTCAAGCCATCCAACCTCGTCTTGGGACTTTGCTGCCGCCTGGAGTTGTTCCATTTGTTCTGGATAGTTAAAGTAGTCCGTCGCGCCTGTCTCTTCCAGCGCTTGCATGGCGGCTGGTGAACCAAGGGCAGCCATGATATCTAAACCGCTTGGCAGCTTGCGACGATTTTCGAATGTGCCCACCTTATCGAAGACCAGATTCTGCAGGATATAGGCATCCGGGCTGAAGCGCTGGCCCATGAATCGCCAGCCGCGTTCTGCTTCCATGTCCGAGATGGAGACCCCGAATGTGGAGTTGATCCGAGGGGGGGGAAGACCCTGGCTGATTTGGAGGAAGGTCTGCCAGAGTTCATCGGCTTTTAAACTGATGATCGTGGCTCTGGGTCCGTATGTTTGGTCCATCAGCGTTGAGTATTGGATAGGACCGGCGTCATCACTCGGTCCAATCAAATAAGTGATCGCTTCGTGAACAGCAGCCCATTCCTCTGCGGCTGTTTTACCATCAATCTGCGCGTGCCGAAGTGCTTGAGTAATAATCAGGGGTGAACGAGAGGGGATGAATCCATGCTCCCGGTCGCTTAATTTGAAATGGACACGCCCAAACCAGGTCATAGCCCGGTAGTAGTTTTCCAAATCCTCGTTACCGCTGTAATGCCCTGTTGGTGAATAAGTGCTGTAGTCATCCCTAAAACCAGGAATTAAAGCCGAGTTTTGTATCCCTCCGCCAGCCATGATTTGATCGACTTGAGCCATGACCGGGATTTCAATCAAGGGATCGATCGTGGTCTGGGGGTCGAGCAATTTCAGACCCACCGCCATGTAGGCCGCTGCCAGCCTGGTATCACCCTCGAGTGAAGTGCCTTCAAAGAGCGTATAGTAAGACAGTACCTCGTCCAGAACGGATTGTGTGACAGCGATCATGCGTGGGCGAAGTTCCTCTCGTTCCAGGGCTTCGAGCAGTTCGTCGTAGTTAAGATGCAAGGCATGGTAGGCAGCGTCTGTGGTCAGGTAGTAAGGTTGCCCGAATTGCTTTGAGACACGTTGGCGGATATCACTGAATTGGGGTTCCTGGCTATGGATCACCACGAACCCGTTTTTAGCCAGGAGAGACCTTTGGGTGTATGTAAGCCCTGCCGTGACCTGTTGATTTATGACCAACGCCCGATCAACAGGCATGTTGTCTGTGCCGGAGGGCTGAGTGTCTGTCTTCCAGGATGTCATCTCGGACGATGCGAAGTTCCCTGCAGTCAGATCGACCAGAGATGCCAGTTCTCCGGGGACAGCGGTCGCTGTTTGAACGGGATCAGGCGTAAATGAATCCTCACTTTGTCGTTGAGTGTCTACAGTGGGTGGCAGGCGAGTGGGCGTAATTGATGGTACATATTTAGGACGCCGGGTCGCCACGATGGGTGTTGGCGGGGTGGTCAGCCAGCATGCTAACTGCACAATGGACATCAGGAGGAGTAATAAGCGTACTTTCATCACAGGGTCTCGGGGTTGTGACACTCTTGGCGGACTGTATCAACCCTCTTTTATGGGAACAGGTGCTGGGATTTTAGCATACTTCTACCCAATGCCCACCGCCGCAATTAATGGATCAAGTGATGATAATAACGGCAGATGGCTCACCTCGCCAATGGGCTATCAATTATCCAGTCGCATTGATGAGAATTGCTCCATGGATTGGGATTCTAACAGGATTTAAACATTGGTGCGACGGATGGGTGGTATATTTATATTCAATCTATATATTACTGATTTATATAACAACAAAAAAGGAGCAACAAATGTTTAGCGAAGCTGTACAGGAAGCAATGAACGAGCAAATAAAAAACGAGATCTATTCGGCTTATATCTATCTTTCGATGTCGGCTCACTTTGAAGCTGTCAATCTATCTGGTTTCGCGCACTGGATGCGCTTGCAATCAGAAGAAGAGTTGGAGCATGCCATGAAGTTTTTCCACTATATCAACGATCGCGGCGGGCGAGTTGAATTGAGAGCCATTGACCAGCCCCCGGTTGAGTGGGGTTCTCCAGTCGAAATCTTTGAAACGGCATTGGCTCACGAACAGAAAGTCTCCGCGATGATTAACAACCTGTATGAAATAGCTCTGAAAGAAAAGGATTATCCATCACAGGTGATGCTGCAGTGGTACATCGATGAGCAGGTCGAAGAGGAAAAGAACGCCGCCGAAATAGTCGAGACGTTGAAGATGTTCGATGAGCGTGATACCGCGGTCCTGCTTTTGGATCGACAGTTAGCCCAGCGGTCGGAAGAAGAATAATACGTGTAAATGATTATCCGTCGTCCGGAATCGACAGACTCTGATGAATGGCTGCGTATGCGGACTGCCCTTTGGTCTGATTGTTATGAAGGCAAACATCGCTCAGAGATGGCGGATTTCCTGGCAAACGATACCGGTCTTGCTGTTTTTGTAGCCGCTGAGCCGTCAGGTAGCCTTTGTGGATTCGTAGAGGTTTCCTTGCGACAATCAGCGGAGGGATGTGGGACCAGACCGGTTGGCTATATTGAAGGATGATTCGTTGATCCGGATTCCCGCCGCCAAGGAATTGGTCATCAACTGGTGGTCGCAGCAGAAACATGGGCGCTGGAAATGGGCTGCCAGGAGATGGCTTCTGATTGCTCGATCGACAATGGGGTTAGCTTCGCTGTGAACCTAATATTGGGTTATGAGGAAGTTGAGCGCCTGATCCACTTCAGGAAAACCTTGAATAAATGATGAAATTAGCAACACTTTGCTATATCCGCCATGCTGGAAAGACATTGATGATCCACCGGGTCAAGAGAACAAATGATATGCACCACGGGAAGTGGAACGGGTTGGGAGGTAAGTTTGAGCCTGGGGAAACTCCTGAGGAGTGCGCAATCCGCGAAATAAGGGAGGAATCCGGGTTGCAGGTGGAGAATCCTCGCCTGAAAGGGCTGCTCACTTTTCCCGGTTTTGCCAACGATGAGGATTGGTATGCATTTGTATTTGTAGTGGACGAGTTTAAAGGTGAACTGACAGACTCCCCAGAGGGACTCTTAGAATGGATAGATGATGACAAGCTGCTCGAGCTCGAATTGTGGGAGGGTGATCGAATATTTTTTCCGTGGATCGATAAGCTAGGCTTTTTCTCTGCAAAATTCAACTACAAAGACGGGCGTTATGTGGACCATCAGGTCGTATTCTATGGTTAATCCAAGTGCAGGAACGCCCTGAGGTTTATCCCCTAAGTTAACGGATGAGAGGTTGTCATCCATGGGAATGTGTTTGTGCCTGACCGATGAAATTTTGGTCTTTGTGTTTACAATATATACGAAAATCGATAGGCTGGTCTTTTATCCATATGATACCTGTTCTACCCGTTCAGCGATTGAAAGAGACTGATACGCTGGTCGCATTTCATCACCCCAAGCCAAGCTATCCAGTGCATATATTGCTTGTGCCCAAGAGGGCAATTGCGAACTTGTCAGAATTATCTGAAGAGGATGGCGATTTCTTTGTCGATTTATATAAATGTGTGCAGAGTCTGGTCCTCAAATAAAAATTAGAACAGTCTGGTTATCGTTTGATCGTCAATGGAGGTGCTTATCAAGAATTCCCTCAATTGCACTTTCATCTCATCTCTGATGAAGAATAGTTGAATTATTGACGACGATAGTTGTTATAAATCCCCAGCACTTTTTCCGCATAATAATAATCAACGTTCATGGGTCCATATGCTTTTAAGGCGTCGCGAGTACTTCCGTGTTTTGCCAGGAGGTGTGACAGCATTCTGGTCCCATATTTGATGTTGAACTCCGGGTCCTTCAGTTTCTTCATTGTAGGTCGATTTTGAAAGCACGGTCCATTAACGCAAATAAATGAAGCCGCCAAACCGTCGCGCGGCATGATTTGCATTAGTCCAACTGCGCCGCTGCTGGAGTATGCCTCTGGATTGCCACCGCTTTCCTGCCATATCAGTGCGGCAACGAGGTCGGGCGATAATTCGCGCATTCGGGCATAATGAGTGATCAGCCCGCACCAGCGGGTTATCCTTTCCGGATATCGTTGGTTAATATTGCATTTCCCTTCATCAGGTTTAATAGTGCTATTGGTTGGATGAGTGTCATGTGCGATTGGTGCTTGCTCATCCAGCGCTTTTAGTTGGATTGACCCTTCCGATATTGTCCCGGGTGCGGCTGCTGCCTGGAAGGCATTGCCGCCCGAAACCATGAATAAAAATGCAGCCAGAAATAGGCTGCCCAGGATCGCACCCGGGATTATCAATCTTGATCCGAAGTTCATAATTTACCTCCCAAAAAAACTTTACGATAAGAGACGAATTGCCTCTTGACAGAAAAGAACATATGTTCTATATTATACACATATTCCATTCCCTGTCAATCCGCTTATCCAATCGGGTGTGGACCCGGTTGGGCAGAGGCAGGTTCGATTTGATTGAGGAGGTCAATCATGAAAAAGAACAAAGTTGGAAGTAAGGACTTCGCTGCTTTTTTGCAGCACATCCGCCTGCAGCGCGGTTTCGCTTTCGGCGTTATCATTCTTACAGCCCTGGTGGCTTTTGAGGTCTTCAACTACAGCACGACCGAGTTTGCGTTGTCCGACCTGCTCGGAGATCTGCAGTTTATGGGACTACGCTGGGCAACCATCCTGGCGATCGCGTTCTGTGGGATCGACTTTGCCGGGATCGCACGCCTGTTCACCCCCGAAGAGGGGCAGGGGGAGACCAACGAGGTGTGGTATCTGTTTGGTGCCTGGTTGCTGGCGGCGACGATGAATGCGATGCTCACCTGGTGGGGCATCTCGACGGCTATCTTGGGCAACCAAGCATTGGGGAGTGCTGTGCTCCCACGCGAAACCTTGGTCCGTATTGTACCGATATTCGTGGCAGTTATGGTATGGTTGATGCGAGTGCTTATCATCGGCACGTTTTCGGTAGCCGGCGAGCGCTTGTTCAGCCAGGGAGAACTGCGTACACTTGGCTCGGGAGGGACATATTCAAGAAGTGCTAGGAAGCCGCTGCCAGTGCGGTCCCAGAGCCTCCAGGCTCGTGCTCCGGGCGCAGTTGAAGCGGGGTCGCTGAAGGCTTATCGACCAGCACTCAAACCCGCCAATAGGGGAGAACCTGACGTCCACCATCAGGATCCGACGTACCACCCCCTACCCGTGAATGCTTCTGGTCCGACAAGCAGGATTCATTCACGCATTGTCGAGCCTTAATGTGGCGGAGTCCCGATTGTAAAATCCAGATAATCAAAATACAGTTGGGTCTGCAGAAGGAGCGAGGTGCACTTCAATGACCCAACTGTAGAACTTCAGTGGTTTATGGTCAAAGGGAACAACCTAGGAAAGATTACTATTCCTGGCACTTTTCTTTGGCGAGAGGCAGCCAGACGCAGAAAGTAGTGCCTTGCGGTTCTCTGGATGCGACTTCGATTTGTCCTCCATGGTTGCGGATGATCCAGTATGCGATCGAAAGACCCAAGCCGAAGCCTTTCCCATCTTTTAAGCGGGTACGGGATTTTTCTCCACGGTAAAAGCGCTCAAAAATATAAGGCCGATCCTCCGCAGGAATACCTGGACCGTTATCGCTTATAGTCAGGAGGGCTTTGTTATTTTCCTTTCCAAGCCCAACGATAACCTCTCCTCCTAGGGGTGTATATTGAATCGCGTTACCAATCAGGTTAACTAAGACCTGTTTAAGGCGATCCTGATCGCCGCATACGATAACCTGGTCTATCTCGTCCAAGCGCAGGTCAAGGCGGTCCTTGGCGAGGACTCTCATTTGGTTGAGAACCTCTAGAAGGAGTGTGTCCAGTTCTACTGTAGCTGTTATCAGAGGCAATTTGCCAGATTCGGCTTGTGCCAGCAGGAGTAAATCACCTACCAGGCGGGCTAGTCGGTCGACTTCATTTTCGATGCTGGTCATGGATTCGTCATCACCGCAATTCAACCGTCGCATTAATTCCACATTCCCTTTAATCACTGTAAGAGGCGTGCGCAATTCATGACCTACATCGGCGAGAAAGCGACGTTGAGTATTGAAGTGTTTTTCCAACCGGCTCAGTGTTTGGTTAAAGGAATGAATGAGCTGTCCAACCTCATCATTCGGAGGTCCCTTATAGGGAATACGTCGTGAAAGATCGTCAGCGCGTATGATCTGTAGTGCGGTCTGAGTGGCGTCTTTTAATGGTGATAGGGCTTGCTTTGCGCTGATCCAGCTTGCCAATCCGGCAATAGTCATTGAAACTGCAGCTCCGGCAAAGAGTACGTACAATAAGACTTTCTGGATTGCGTCGACCATTGAAAGGGATGTACCCACCTGGAGTGTACCGATGATACGGTTGCTGCTCCGGATTATTAAAGGCACGGTTAATACACGTAGCCGGGCGTTACCCACCAACACGTCGTGAAATACTGGTTGTACTGAGATTAGACCAGCCGCGTCGAGCGGTTGGCTGAAGCCCCCGATATTTTGTGAGGCCGATTCCAATTGTCCATCTTTACCCCACACTTGGATGTACACATCGGCGAAAAGATCAAGCTCTGGTAAAGTTAAACTCAGTCTATCAGCTCTGGCATTTTGAATGATCTGGGATGCAGCCCGAGTCAGCGTACTGTCCACCTGATTGGTGAGGGTAACGCTGACTGAGACATAAACTGCCATCCCAAAGATCAGTAAAATCCCCCCAACTATTGAAGTAGATAGAAGAGTTAAACGGGCTCGCAGGGACATTCGTCGAAGCTATGTCTCTTCACGGAGCACATAGCCCATACCACGTACAGTGTGGAGAAGGCGAGGCTCGTTATCGGCCTCCAGTTTCTGGCGCAAGTATCGAATGTAGACTTCAATGATGTTACTCTCACCACCAAAATCGTATCCCCACACACGATCGAATATCACTTCACGGGTCAAGACCTGGCGAGGGTGGCGTAGAAAGAGTTCTAACAGTTCATATTCTTTGGCGGTGAGCGAAATTACCCGGTCGCCTCGAGAAGCCTGGCGAGTTCCGGTATCCAACGAAAGGTCGGCAAAGCGTAAAACTTGGGGTCGGCTGGGTTGGGCGCGACGCAGCAGCGCCCGAATTCGTGCTAGCAGTTCGTCCAGGTTGAACGGTTTGGTCATATAATCATCCGCACCAAGATCGAGACCTTGGATACGGTCTGTGACCTGATCTTTTGCGGTGAGAATCAATATAGGTACAGGTCCACCAGCTCTTAACCGGCGGCATACCTCTAAGCCGTCAATTCCCGGCAGCATTAAATCCAATACAATCAGATCGTACTGGTTGTCCAGAGCCAGGGAAAGTCCTGATTGACCTTCGGCAGCTGTGTCTACCTGGTAACCTTCGTATGCAAGTCCTCGGCGTAGGAATTTGAGGATTGCTTCATCGTCTTCAATAATTAGTATTCGTGCTGTCATAAGCCCTCCATTGTTTATATTAATATACCACAGGCTTGGGAAAGACAAAAGGCCACATATTGTGACCTTTTGGATGATACCTTAAGCTTAACCAGTGGGCTTTACAAGCCCGCTGGTTAAGCCAGCTCACAAGATCGCAGTTACACAACCTCCACAGTAGCGCCGGCAGCCTCGAGCTTGGACTTTGCGTCGTTTGCGGCTTCTTTTCCCACGCCTTCCATGACTTTACCGCCATCTGTTTCAGCTACTTCTTTGGCTTCCTTCAGACCTAGGCTGGTCAATTGGCGGATGGCTTTAATCACTTCAATCTTTTTCGGACCAGGGTCTTTGATGAGGACATCAAACTCTGTCTTCTCTTCCTCAGGTTCGGCAGCAGCGTCACCAGGGACTGCTACAGCAGCCATCGCTACTGGCGCAGAGGCCGAGACGCCCCATTTCTCCTCAAGCAGTTTAACTAATTCTGCGGCTTCAAGCACAGAAAGCTCACCAAGTTCATCAACTAATTTTTCAAGATCAGACATTTTATACTCCTTACAATTATTTGTATTTAATGGTTTTTAGATTTTATGATATTGTATTAAGCCGTTGCAGACACGTCGTCTTTTTCGACATACGCATTGAGCACTGTCGATACCCGCCGAGCTGGTTCTGATAAGACACGTACAAGCTGGCTGGCAGGCGCCATAATTGTACCCAGCAACTGAGCGCGCAATATCGCTATTGGCGGCAAATTTGCCAGTGCTTTGATCTGCTCGGTTTGGATTGGAATCTGTTCTAAATAGCCGCCCTTTATCTTCAAGAATTCTGTACTACGGGAGAAATCTGAAACAGCTTTCGCCATTGCAGCAGGATCCTCAAAGGCAAAGGCGATCGCAGTGCTATCTTCTAAATATTCTTCAGGCAGCGGAACGCCTGCCTGTTCGAAGGCGACTTTCCCCAGTGTGTTCTTGATCACGTGAAACTCACCTCCAGCCTCACGGGCTTTACTACGGAGATCATCGATCTCTTTCACGGAAAGACCGCGATACCCTGTAAAGATCAACGCCTGGCTGCGATTCATCCAATCTAAGTATTGAACGACGAGTTCTTCTTTTTGTTTCTTTGAGATTGCCATTCACTCACCTCCTTTCATATAAAAAGTCTTTGCCTCGCTGAGCTGATTGGCAAAGACTCTCCTCCCGCAAATCACAGACGGGGTCCTGCTATTTAGGAGTGGTCTCCACCTGGGCAGGTTATTAAGCCGCCAAAATAATAAGCGGCGCCTGCTATCTCTGGCGAAGCGTTGAGCGATTTTAACCGCTAATCAACTGATCATTCACTGTCTTCCATGGCAAATGACTGGATTGGATCTACCTTGATACCAGGTCCCATAGTTGTGGTTATCGTCACTCGCCGCACGTAAGTTCCTTTCGATGATGCAGGTCTTGCTTTCTTAACGGCTTCCATCAGGGCAGTCATGTTTTCGTAAATCTGATTCTCATCAAACGAGACTTTCCCGATTGAAACGTGCAGGTTAGATGTTTTATCAACCCGAAACTCCACCCGACCTGCTTTTGTTTCATTGACAACTCGCGGGATATCCTCGGCTGAAACGACGGTCCCGGCTTTTGGGTTTGGCATTAAACCGCGCGGACCGAGGACACGACCCAGACGACCAACTTTTCCCATCATGTCAGGGGTTGCAATAGCGACATCGAAATCAGTCCATCCGCCCTGGATTTTCTTTATCATTTCATCGTCGTCTGCGACGTAGTCAGCACCTGCTTCGCGCGCCAATGAAGCCCCATCGCCTTCTGCGAAAACCACTACACGCACAGCTTTTCCTGTGCCGTGCGGCAGCACTACCACGCTGCGTACCTGTTGGTCGGCATGACGGGGGTCTACTCCCAGGCGTATGTGAAGCTCGATTGTAGCGTCGAAACTGGTGATAGAGGTTTCTTTTACAAGTGCAATCGCTTCCCGCGGGTTGTATTCGTGGTCGCGATCAACCTTTGCTGCAGCGGCCAGATATTTCTTTCCATGTTTTGCCATATTATCTCCTTCGTGGTGCTAGCGGACTGTTTTGTCCTCCCACCGGGATTTATTCAACAACGTCCAGACCCATATTGCGGGCTGTGCCTTCGATCTGGCGCATCGCGCCTTCAATGTCAATCGCATTCAGATCCTTCATCTTCAATTCGGCGATTTCACGAACTTGGGAACGGGTTACTGTGCCCACCTTTTCACGAGGTGGGTTGGATGAACCTTTCTCTATTCCGGCAGCCTTCTTAAGTAAAACCGAGGCTGGCGGTGTTTTAAGGATGAAAGAGAAAGATCCGTCATGATAAATTGTGATTTCTGCTGGTATGATATCACCCATTCGGCTCGAAGTTCGGGCATTATATTCCTTACAAAAAGCCATTAGGTTAATCCCGTGACCTGCCAGCGCTGGTCCGATTGGTGGGGCGGGATTTGCCTTGCCGGCAGAAATCTGCAAACGTACAACTGCTTTTATTTTCTTTGCCACTTAAAATCTCCTTTGTGGTGTTGGCGGGTGACGGGCATTCACCCTCCCACTATGCTGGCAGTCAGCTTTCAACAGGGATAATCTTGGTTTTTGAACCCGCTGGCAGCAAACTGCTGAATGCTGTGCTTATGCTTTTTCTACTTGCAGGAAGTCCAGTTCAACTGGAGTCTCCCGTCCGAAGAAATTGACCATCACGCGGACCTTAGCCTTCTCCATGTCGATTACATCGACTGTACCTCTAAAATCATTGAAGGGACCGTCGACGATACGAATTCTCTCACCAGGTTTAAACGTCACCTTTATGCGGGGCGCATCTGCTTCCATGCGCTTTATGATCTGAGCTACTTCTTCGGAGCGTAAGGGTGTTGGTGTGGAACCCATGCCGACGAAACCGGTGACTCCAGGTGTATTGCGAACGACGTACCAGGATTCTTCAGCTAAGATCAAGTTCACCAGTATATAACCTGGAAAAACCCGGCGCTCAATAGTCCGTCTTTTACCGTCCTTGACTTCGATCTCTTCTTCCGTGGGGACGACGACATCAAAAATCTCGTCTTTCATACCCATGGTTTCTATACGCTGTTCTAAGTTATGGCGTACTTTATTCTCGTAGCCGGAATAACAATGTACGACGTACCAAGCGCGACCGTCGTCCTCCTGAACATCCTCAGATAGCCTTTCTTCAGCGGAAATTTCCTCTTTAGTACTATCCGGTGTTGGTCCTTCAAGCGCCTCTTCTGACACTGGGTCAGCTAATTCAGACGCGTCTTTTAATTGGTCTTCTTGGTCATGTAAATCCATCATGCGATGATTTCCTAATAGCCGGATTTCGGATAACAAGTTAAAAGTCTACCCAAGAATAAAAGCGAAGAGCTTTGTATAGATAAAATCCAAAAACCCAAGCAGGATGCTCATAGTAAGGGTAACAATAATGACAACGATAGTTAAGTTTGTGGCTTCTTTTCGGGTAGGCCATGTGACCTTGCGCAATTCGCCTATAGTTTCACTGAAATAACGCTGAATCGCATTCTTTTTTTTACGAGTACCTTTTTTGCTGTCTTTTGCTTTTGCCACCGAAAGCTCCTTCGAAATTGAACCATTCTTAAAACATTATATTACGGCTAAAACGCCGCCTCTAGAGACGGCGTTGCCCAAGTTATAGGCAGGCCAGGTAGGAATCGAACCCACAACCCCCGGTTTTGGAGACCGGTGCTCTGCCAAATTGAGCTACTGGCCTATTTATCCTGGTCGATTAGTCTTGTGATCCGATAGACTCTCAGTAGAGTGAATGTTAATGTCTAATGGACTTATCGACTACAAGACTGACTCCTTACTTTGTTTCACGATGTAAGGTATGTTGTCGGCAGGTTGAGCAAAACTTTCTCAACTCCAGGCGTCCCGGATCATTCCGGCGGTTCTTCTCCGTTGTATAGTTGCGGTGTTTACACTCTGTGCATTCCAACGTAATCACAGGGCGCACACCTTTTTTGGAAGCCATAATGTTCTAATCTGTACCTCTATCCTGCTTTTGTACTGCTCCTTTGATAAAATATTATTCCAGTATCTTCGTGATCACACCAGCGCCAACCGTCAAGCCACCTTCACGGA
>CBFDCK010000079.1:0-13900 GCA_965603285.1 uncultured bacterium | reverse complement strand
AGCTTAAGATTAATGGAATGTTCATGTATTCCCAGGTTTGGAGATAGTAATTGGAGTATAATACTCCAATATATCCTATATGTATGGGCGTGTTGGAAACAACAAATATCGCGCTTCATTAAATCTAAGGATCATACAAACAAAAAGGAGCTAACAATGATTATCGTCCGTGATGTTTTTCAAGCAAGGTATGGCAAAGGGAGTGATCTGGTAGTACTCTTTAAAGAGTTCCGAGGGAAAATTGCGACCAAGGTCCCGGGTTACCGCATCCTGACCGATGCAAGCGGTCCATTTTTCACCGTTGTGACCGAGATGCAGTTCGAAAGTATGGCCGTATGGGAGCAGCAAAGTACAGAAATTTTCTCCCGACCTGAGTTTGGTGATTGGTTCGTACGCATGACACCGCTAGTCGAATCTGGTCGCCGTGATTTCTATAAGATAGAAGTGTAATAGGAGGTTATGTACGATGGAAAAATATCTGATTGAGGTACCACATGATGCTGAAAAGGTTGCGTGTGCGCGCACCATCCAAACCTTTCTGAATACAGGCTCCCATTTCCTGATGAATGCAGACTGGGGGTGTGGAGAAGGGGTGCATAAAGCGTGGTTTGTTCTTGAACTTGATAGTAAGGAGGAGGCCCGGGCGATTCTGCCTCCCGCTTACCGCTCTCAAGCTACGATCGTGAAGCTAAACAAGTTCACACTGGATCAGATCGATGAAGTTCTAAGCCAGCACGAGCATTAATTGTGCTGACTGCAGCGATATTCTTGCTGTTTACGCTACAGGCTCCTACCGCAATCTAAGTTCCTGCTTGTTTCAAAGCAAACATCATTGGAATGGCCTTTTGGGTTGATTACGGTGGGAAATACTGCTATTAAATTACACAGAGAAAAAGTAAATAGTAGTAAAATAAGTCGGTTGCGATTTTTACAATCGTAATCAAAATTCAAACCCCCAGGAGTTATCAAATGACATACACAATGGAAACAACATTTGGCGAGCTTATGAAAGACCCAAAGGTAAAACCGCTCATAGACCAATATCTACCCGGCGTGGCGGATAATCCGATGGTTTCAATGGTTGACGGCATGACTCTCGACGCTATAGTGAGCAATCCAATGGCGGCACAATTTGGTATCACCGAAGACAAGGTCGAGGCAATCCTTGAGCAAGCGAATAAATTAGGGTAGTCTGCCGAACAGCATCCTTTACGAATACATACCCCAATTTCCACTTTTTAGAAATCTCTTGCCTGCATGGAAAGTTTCTTGTGCGGGCAAGTTTGCAGTTCCTCTGCACGTCTTAACTGTGAACTCAATCTAAAATGTACATGCAACGAGGGATGGATATCCGCTTCCCCCGGGGACGGAAGTTGCCGCTTATCAAAAGATAGCTATCAATAGTTTGCTGATCGCATAAGAGATCAGAATACCGTATAAAAAACTATATAGAGTTCCGATAATTATGTACTCGGCTTCCATCCTGTTGGAGCTTTCTTTAAGCTCTCCGAATCGAAAGACTGATTTCGCAGCTATCAGAAAGCCAATTCCAGCGGGTTGATTCACGAACACAAAAAGGTAGATCAACGCCCGCTCGAGGTACCCGATTGTTTTTCCGCCATTTTCGAAACCCCTTGATTTTGAACTCTGCGCTGCTCCCCCGCTTTCCTCAGGGCTGTTCTCTCCTGATTTGTCCAATTGATCGAGGAAAGGCTTAACTTGAAATCCAACTATTATGCCCCCAACCGGCACACACAAAATTGCGCCGGATATCACCACAAGGGCTGAGTAATAGGCATTTCCAAATAATTGGACCCAGTAGTTAGTGGACGGCAGGAGCTCTTGTGAAATTAGCATGTACGAGATTAAAACGATTACAAGCAAATGGGCGCCCTGATCAAGTAAAAATACCTTTAGAGTAGAACCGGTTTCTTTGGACTTCAGGTAATCAATTGCAGCATGCGATAAAAATATTAACAGACCTACGTACCATGCCTGGATAACGCCCAATAGAATCCAGCTCAGCAGTCCTGCAATCAAGGCATGCTTCAGGAAGACGCGCGGATTGGATTTGTTCTTTATATCTTCCGCCGACTGAGTCAGAAAATCAGCAACGAGATGAGCGGTTAATAACGGGATGACAAATTCGCACATTGGAAGAAGCATATATCCTCTTTTGCGGCAGCACGGGCACAATCTCTGGGGATTGTATCTACTGTTTACAGGCTTAAAAGCTTGTAACTAGTAAGCGTCGGGTTCAGCGGTCCAGGATCACAGGTAATTGGCGCTCAAAATATTCGATCGCGAGAGCTATGGTCGCGTAACCCGCTCTGTCAAGGTGCTGCCCAACTGCCTGCTGGGTGACTTCTTTATTAAACCAATCCCTGGCAATTAATGCCTGGGTAAGGCCCAATAATGCACCAGAAACTGCTCTGGCTTGTTTTCCGGTCCATTCTTTCGCTTTGAGATCAATTAACTTTACAATGACCTCCACAGCTCTGGTAACATCTGATTCAAGATATGCGGGAAAGAAAATACCCATACGGTCCGGTTTATGAATCCGGTCCAATCCCCCACCCGAAAGACGAAAGGCGTCCCCGTCCCCACTCGAGACCCTGCCTGCCGGTAGGAATTCAATCGATCCCAGCCCAATGGAAATACGAGTATCAACACTGTTCTTCTGCATGCACGCCTTAATCAGGGATCTGAAGAAAATACCAATACGCAGCGACATAAAAGGATCAGCGACTAAGAACTGCCAGCTATCACCCCTGAAGAATTCAGGAGAATATGGGACGAATTCAGAGAATGAATCTAACATGTTTTGACTGGCGGACTCAAAGCATTCATGCAGGAGTTCTCTATCAGTCCCTTTGAACTTTTTTGAACCCACAATGTCGCCAGTAAGAATCGAATAGGTCTTGTTTTTATCAATAATCATCATGGCACCCAAACTCGAGATTTATCACAACAAGCATGACTGCTTGTAATTATACATTACAAGCGATAATACTTGTAAGTAATGGGAAATAAAAAAGAGCATGCTATACTAAAACCGAACCTCTGACCCGGACTCTTCTGAAGTGTGCAACTTAGACCTCCGTTTGGTGTGTAATAAAAAGATAAGGAGGGATGGTTTGTGAAAGTAATACTTATCATTATTTTTTTAATCGTTGTTGGGATCGGACTGGCTCTCCTGATAGCAAATATTCTTTGGAAGCGTTCGACCTCCAAACTCGTTGACCAACTGATATCCTCCAGCGAACCTTTTACCGGGGCGGTCTACAACACAGAAATGCTCAATGGATTATACCCCCACCTGTCCAGCGCTATTTCCGGCTGGTGTTAAAAGATGGGCAACCTCTAATTCGTTCAGCCAGTCTTTCCCAGACAGGAGAGTTCAATATGGGAGAATCGAAAGGGGGATGGCTTCCTTTCCAGGCAGCACAGCATTTCACTGCTTCCGGCCCAGGTTTTGTCTGGGAGGCACACATCTCTATGATGCCGCTGGTTTCGGTAGGCGTCCGGGATGGCTATGTTAATGGACAAGGAGGGATGCAGGCGAAAATCCTGGCACTAATTCCGGTGCTCAATGAAGTGGGGAAAACTGAGCTTAACGAGAGCGCCCTGCAAAGGTACCTGGCGGAGGCAGCTTGGATCCCTACCGCGCTTCTTCCAGGTCAAGGTGTGCAAGATTGATGATAGCAGCGCCCTGGCAACACTGACAGATTCAGGGATTACGGTCTCTTTAGAATTCGATTTCAATGAAATTGGAGAGATCATGGGTGTCTATACTTCCGGTCGTTACCGGGAGGTGAATGGCTAGTACGAACTGACGCCCTGGTTCGGGAGCTTTCGAAAGTACGAAGACAGGCACGGGATCAGAATACCTGTAGAAGGAGAGGTTGAATGGCAGCTGCCAGAGGGGAGCCTGATTTGTTGGAAAGGTCGAATTACTGAGATCCAGTACGGTTTTTGAGGATAAATAGCTACCGGACAGTTTAAGAAAGTCCATGCGAGGGAGTTAAGCAGTGTTCTGCACTGCCCAACGTTCTAAAGCATTCGTTCTTTGAATGGTAGATGCCAACCGAAGCCACCTACCCAATTTAGGGTTTTTCTACACTTAACGAGAGATTGGGCATCTGGAAAGCGATGCTTCGGCAAGCAAAGATCGCTGCCTCGTAATGACCGGCTCAACTTCGATGGGCGGCTCGAAATACATGAGCGGCTCGAAATACACGAACTTGGCATATCCGGCTCGAAATACACGAGCGGCTCGAGAAACACGGGCGGCTCGAACTACACGAGCTTGGTGATTGCTTCGGCAAAGAGCGTTATGGGGCACTTCTACCAGCATGCGGATATTATTCCAAACAGTAACCTCTTAGGTTATTATTAACAAATAATCAGATATTCTTGTAATACATGCTGGGGAGCATAAAAAAAACCAATTTACCTGTACGCCCTAAGTGACATTAGAACTAAACAATCAAGGAGCTTAAACGATGAAAATCAGGACCAATATTCACGCCGGAGATTGCCCGAAACAATGGTACATGGGTAAGGTGGAAGAAGCCTCAGGCGGAGGTTACTATGGCGCTATCAGGGGGCAGGATGGACAAATCCATTACTTCAATATGGGATATACTCAATTCCTTCCAAATGGTCAGGGAGTAAATGTGGGGCAAAATGTAACATATGCACCATTCATCCAACCTAATCCGAGGGCAGGTAAAGCCGCTTGTATAAAGTCGTCATAACCCTGTGGCGCTGTGATTCGAAGCGCCGCCCTTAGCTACGATCGGTTATTCATCACAACCGATCCCGTTTCCATCTTCGTCCAATCCGTGTGTGTCAGGGGG
Source organism: uncultured bacterium (assembly GCA_965603285.1). Classification (GTDB taxonomy): domain Bacteria; phylum Chloroflexota; class Anaerolineae; order Anaerolineales; family UBA4823; genus JAUWPO01. The sequence goes on along the minus strand of CBFDCK010000079.1, from coordinate 9,038 downwards.
GATCACTTTAAAATTTCTATAGGGAACATGGATACAATCCAAATCGGGAGGCGGCATGGGAATGCACACATCGGGATAAGAAGGGTCGCAGGAAGGCGGCTTCGCAGTAACCTGAGTTAAAACGCTTTGCGCAGTGTCTTGAGCCGCTGGTTCGACTGATAGTTCAAATGCCCATATCCCTGATAGATTCGTTTTTGCATCTTCTTCCGCCGCTTTGAAGGCTGCATCGCAGGCTGTATCTGGCGGCGAGGATGCGGCGCTGGCATAACCCTCCTTCGCCAGGTCTAAGTTGACGAACTCACCATCGGCGAGGACATATCGTAAAAGGTGACCCGCCGGATTGGTATCGGTGGCATCTTTAAAAAGCGTCAAATCCTTGTTGACGACAAGCTCGAAGTTTTTTTGCCTGGAAAAATTTCCGAGGTAACTGAGTGATCCCAATGCATCAATCCCAATATAGCGAACTGTATATAAACTTCCATCGATAAAAACATCAATCGTGTCACCACTGACCACTTTGACCAGTTGGGCATCCTGGCGCTCCGTGTTTTGGGGAATGCATTTAGCGTCTAAAGCAGTTTGATCAGGCGTCGGGGTCGGGCTTGGCAGCGGAGTAATTCCGGTTGTTGGCGTGACGACCATAACAACCGCTGCGGGTGTGTTATTGGGGGTATTGGTGGGATAGGGTGTATATGTTGGACGTTCAACAAGTGCCGCAGCGATCGTTTGGGTTACTTCGCCCGGAGCCAGATCAGCACTTCCGCTTGACGCCAGGGTATAGCCAACAATTAACCCGCACAAGCACATCAGCACCCCAACACCAACAGGGATTAAGATATTCTTTTTTTCAACGATAGTATTTTGCCAGTTTGAATTCATGATCACACCTGTATTCTAGATAATAGGAAATTGCTCTAATATCAGTTTGTTATGCGTCATTTAGCTGCCAGACAGTTCGCCCTATTATACCCCCCGTTCTCACACATCGGAGGAGTCGCATGAATTTACCAGTGGAGCAGCTCACCTTGCACTCCTACTGCACCCAGATGGAATAAAAGTCCCTACCCTACCCAGTTCTGGCACGGATTCCGCAACCTCAGAGATAATATTTGCACTTCAAATTGACCTATGAAGATGAAAAAACCGGTCAAGATTTCTCATTTCCTGCTTCTGGTTGGGTTGATGGTCGTGATCGCTAGCCTTGCTGCGATGCGTCCTCAGGCGACAGGTGACGACAATATCCCTCCTTCCAGCGGACCGGGAGACGGCACCCCGTTGGAAGATAAAGCCCTGGCGCTCCTGTACCCGGTGATGGCGGACCACGCTAAGGACGGATATTCGCTTCCTCCAGGTACGGAAGTCGCCGATGTTACCATCGCTGGGGATAAAGTCACGGTCGATCTGCGCCTACCGGACAGCTTCCTTGAAGGACAAGTAAATGCCCTCCACAGCGATGCCATAAACAAGTTGATCGTCGATACACTGCTGCCCCTGGGTATGCGCCGCTTTCACGTGCGCGCTGAGGATGATCGCGGCCAGTTCGTACCGCTTTCCGATTTTCTACCCCTGTCAGCGGCGGCGATACAAACAATGCCGGAAAATCTCGACCCGCTGCCACCGCGGATCGGTCCACTTCCTGATGCTCCCCTGGCACCTCCACTGCCCGGACAGGGACAGCCGGTTGGCGCTTTATCCGGCAAGATGGTCTGGCTTAGCGCCGGTCATGGTTGGTTATGGACAGGTACCCGCTGGGTGACTCAGCGCCCTAACGTGTATGGGATAGTGGAGGACTTCTCCAACGCTGAAGCGGTGAACTACTATCTGGCGCGTTATCTTTGGAACTCCGGCGCGGACGTCTGGCTTGTGCGCGAACGATCGGTAAACGAGAACGAGGTCATCGTCGATAACGATGATGGTGCACCCGCTTACGTTGAGACTGGCGAGTTCTTCACAAGCACAATGAACGGCTACAACGGGGGCGAATATCGTTACTCCGAGAGCGCCTCTTCCGCCAGCGCAACAGCGACCTGGACGCCGGATCTGCCGGAGCCAGGATGGTATCCGGTCTGGGTCTGGTACCGCCACAGCGCTAACCGTCCGGTTGACGCCCGCTATCAAATCCACCACAGCGGTGGAGTGACAGCAGTCAACATCTCCCAGGAGGTGCACGGCATGACCTGGCGCTACCTGGGGGAATACTATTTCGAGACCGGCACAGGTGGACGTGTGACCCTGACTAACGAGTCTTCTGACCCAGGTCAAGCTGTCATCGCGGATGCAGTCCGGTTCGGCGGCGGGATGGGCAGCATCGATCGCGGCAACGGGGTCAGCGGAGAGCCACGCTGGGAGGAGGCATCCCGCTACTATGCCGAGTTCCAGGGTTATCCGGTTGACTCCTCGACCAACGACGTCATTGTGCGTCCCCTGTATGCAGAGTGGGAAAAATCGGGTGGGCATCCGGATGAGGATGGGGTATTCGTCTCATGGCACACGAACTGCTGCAACAAATCCGGCACGTTGTCCTTCATCCACAGCTTTGAACCGACAGCGGGCAGCGGCGCGCTGCGAGCGCATGTCCATAATGAGCTAATTCAGGACCTGAGAGGCGCCTGGAATCCGAAGTGGCAGGATCGCGGCCAGTTGACGGCTGACTTTGGAGAAGTGCGGGAGCTGTCTACCATGCCAGGCGTGCTGCTCGAAGTAGCTTATCACGATACCGAATCTCCTGGAGATGCCGACGACTTGAAGGAGCCGCGCTTCCGCCAGATAGCCGCCCGGGCTGTGTACCAGGGGATCGCAAAATTTTTCGCTGCCAAAGATGGCGACCCGATCCACCTGCTGCCCGAGCCGCCCACACATTTATTCATCCGCAACAGCGCCGCGGGACAGGTGATCCTGAGTTGGCGCCCACCTACAAGTGGAGGTGTTGTGGGAGATGCCGCAGCGGGTTACAAGGTTTACCAGAGCACGAACGGGCGCGGTTTCGACAACGGCGTGCTGACGAGCGATACGCACCTGACGGTCAACGGTCTGCAACCTGGGGCGCTTTACTTTTTCCGGGTGGCTGCGCTGAATGAGGGCGGGGAGTCCTTCCCCACCCCGGTTGTGGCTGTACGTACGCCACAATCAGGGAACGATATTCCCTTCCTGATAGTGGACGGCTTTGAGCGGCTCGACAATTATGCCATGATCACCCAGGAGGAGAGCAGTCGCGGTACTACCAAACGCATGTTTCTGGAACGGATGAACCGCTTCGACTACACCATCGAGCACGCCCAGGCGTTACACTCATGTGGTCGACCCTTTGATAGCACGCTAAACGAAGCGGTTGAAGCCGGGGATATCACACTTGGCAACTACCCTTCCCTGGACTGGATCGTAGGAGAGGATGCGACGGTCACGGAAGCCTTAAGCGGAGTGGAAAGAGCGCTGTTGGCGGCTTACCTGGATGGTGGAGGGGGTTTGCTCATCTCTGGTTCGGAGATTGGATACCAATTGGCTCATCCCAGCGTTGGGGAGGACCCAGCGTTTTATAACCAATATCTTAAAGCCGAATATGTAGGCAATGATGCATCCACTTACAACTTCGACGCAGCATCAGGGGACTTCTTTGATGGTATATCGGGAAGCTTTGATGACAGCACTCACGGGTATTACGAAGTCGATTCTCCGGACCGGCTTTCCTCAAGCGGTGGGTCACGAGTGGTGTTGAACTACAATGGAGGCACAAACGATGGCGCCGCTGTCGCTTATGAGGGTGATTACCGGCTGGTGTATTTCGGATTCCCGCTTGAAACCGTGGTTGATCCGACAACACGGAATGCTCTTATTTGCAAAGCTGCTGAATTCTTAGCTGAATTCTTACTGGAACCCGGCAACTACGAAGTAAATTTTCCATTGATGATTTCGAAATAATATACAACCTTCCGCGGGTCCGTCCCAAATTATCTGTTGAAGTGAGCAACCCGCGGGAGGATTCTCATCCCCGGGAGGTTAACCGTCTAATGCGTAGGCAACAGCATCTTCGATTGACATCGCCCGCCCTTGAGAGCACGCGTCACTGTATGTCTTTTCATCGAGCTGAGCACGTATGTCAGCCAGGTAACAATCAATTTCGATCTGATCAGCGGGCTGCAGGCTGGCGTCGAGGGAAAGAAGAATCCCTTCAGATGCACCCAGCAGCCGTGCGGCTCGCTCAGGCTGACCATTCGCACCGACCGGTCCAGCCAGCATTGCTATACTCAAGCCAAAATAGTATTTATAGTTGAGCTCGACCATCAAGGTCAGACCTTCTCTAAGGAGCGCCTCTGCTCTCAAATAGTCGCCTTGATGCATTGCGACATAGGATAGATTACCCATAACGATGGCTGCGCGCTGTTTATCACCCATCTGGAGACTTAACGCCCGGCACTCCTCATAAGCATCCTTTGCACGTTCGTAGTCGCCGACCAAGCGCGCTAATTCACCTAAAGTATTGAGCGCCCTGGTAATTCCCGGCATGTCACCCAATTCGCGAAACAGGGTCAACCCGTCCTGGCACAGCCTGATACCAGCCTCAACTTCATCTGGGAAAGCGCCCATGTTACTGGCAAGAAAAATCAATGCCCAGGCGCGACCGACAACATCTCCCGATTCTTGAGAGAGCGCCAGCGCCTGGTGGTGATCGCCTTTACCTGCTGCATAGTCACCTTGAGCAAAAGCTAGGTGTCCCGCTGCGTTGAGCACCGTGGCTCGTATCCCTGTCGGGATATCATCGGCTCGAGTGAGAGCGCGTTCGGTCCACCTCAAGCCCTCGGCAATAAAACCTTCACCATACCAGAACTCTCGCAGCGCGCAAATTATTTGCGATCCCAACGTCACATCGGCGCCCTCCAACGACCAGGCCAGGGCAGCCCGTAGATTATCGTGTTCACACCTCAATTGCTCTGTCCAGTAGCCCTGCCTGGCACCAAACAGTTCTGGCTCCGCTTGAGCTGCTAACCTGGCGAAGTAATCCGCATGCCGTCGGCGTATGTCCTCAATCTCGCCGCTCTCATCCAATTTCTCATCTGCGTACTCGTGGATAGTTTCCAGCATATAGAAGCGCGGCTCGCCGACTGGTCCCTCCTTTTGAAAAAGCAGGCTCTTATTCAGCAGCGATTCCAATCCATCCAACACTTCGATTGATAAGCCGGGTGCGCATACTGCTTCGAGCGACTCGATCGTGCGACCGCCCTGGAAGACAGAAAGGCGCCCAAAAAGTGTCCGCTCACTATCGTCTAGAAGGTCATAGCTCCAGTCTAATGTTCCTCGCAGGGTCTGCAGACGGGTGGGCACGTCTCGCAATCCTATGGTCAACGTCGCCAGGCGGCTCTCCAGCCGCGAGCGGATCAGCTCCGGCGATAATAGTTTACTGCGGGCGGCAGCCAGTTCTATAGCCAGCGGTAGACCGTCCAGGCGGACACAAATCTCAGCGATTATTGGGGCATTTTCACTCGTGATTTCGAAACCGGGTTTGACAGCTTTCGCACGCTGTTGGAAGAGTTGCATCGATTCGTACTGTGATAAAAGGTCCATGGACTCGATGCGATCCAGATCCGGTACCGGCAGCGGCGGTACCGGGTATTCGTGCTCTCCATATACATGTAAAGCTTCACGGCTTGTAACAAGGATATTTAGACCAGGCGATGAGGATAACAATTCACCCACCAGCGGGGCGGCGTCTATGATCTGTTCGTAGTTATCCAGCAGCAGAAGGGTTCGTTTCTCGAGCAGATAGATCTTGATAGTTTCTATCAGCTGCATACCAGCGATTTCCCGGATGCCGAGTGTCTGCGCTATCGTGCTGGGAACTAACTGGTGGTCACGGATCGGTGCCAGATTAACGAAGAAGATGCTGTCTTCGAATCTATCCATTACACCAGCCGCAGCCTGCAAAGCCAAGCGCGTCTTGCCAGACCCGCCAGGACCGGTGAGGGTCAGCAGACGGGTAGTATTCAACAACTGCGTAATTGCCTCGATTTCGTGGTCCCGCCCAATGAACGAGGTGACCTGGGCGGGAAGATTGTGCTTAAGGGTGATACCCGGGCTTGGGAATGTTTCAGAACGTGTATCAAACAACCCGGTCGTCTTGGCCCGGTCAACAGCCTGGGTGCGGCTGTGCACCCCCAGTTTGCTGTAGATCTGCCTGTTGTACCATTTGACCGTTCCCAGAGAGAGGACCAGTTCACTCGCTATCTCGCGATTGGATAACCCCCTGGCGATCAGGTGCAGGATCTCCAACTCACGTTCCGTGAGCGGTTCAACCAATGGCAAGAAATTGTCAGCATTCATTTCTTCAGACGTTTGCATTTTGCAGACCTTGCAGTTTTAAGATGAAAAAACCTGGGGGCATTATACTCGACCCGGTCTATTTTGACAAATCCCCCCTTATTTCCCCTCTTAAGACAGGTGACATACTACCCTGATAGCTGATAAACTGGGAACGTAATAAGAACAAGAATTCAAAAAAACGCACAATGCATGAAACGGAGGTCAAAATGTACACCGGTATGTATCTAGAAGGGTACGCCAAGGGAAAGATGACAAGGTTGCAGCAAGAGGCAGAAAACGAAAGGTTACTTGCAAGCATCAAGAAGGCTATGCGAACCAAGCAACCGGGCCTGGTAAAGAGCAGCGTGGATCAATTGGTAACTTTGTTAATTGAGATCAGTAATAGCATAAGGTGTGCATTAGTCTATCAAAAGGTAGAGTGCTATTAGACGAATGCGCGATATGGGAGCCCATAGGGCTGGCAGTAAAATCCGCTGGGCAGTAAAAACCACTGCTTAAAGATGAGATTGCCGCGGCCGGCATCCAGCATCCGGCATCCAAAAAACGGATGCTTAAAGAACGAATGCTTAAGAACGGATGCTTCGTGACACCTAAATCAGAAGGTGTGTTGAGTGGAGCGCGGCAATCTTTGGTATATAGAAGCGGAAAAATGCGGTTAGCGCGTGGGCAGTTCAGCTACCTCGCGGTATTCGGGAGCATTGATTGGTAAATTCTCAATCTGACGGGCGTAGAGTTTGATACCCGGGGATGCACTGATCCCATGTACGAATATGCTCAGCAGAACTGTGACGATTATGCTCAGCATGATGAGTTTCTCACCGGGGAGGGCGGCTTCCTGTTCCAGATAGACCAGACCGAGCACGATGGATGCCAACCCGCGCGGACCAAACCAACCCATAAAAACAACCGTGGCAGGCTTTAGCTTGGTCCTGATCATCGCAATTGAAACCGGAAGTATTCGGACTAGAGTCAGGCTGAGAATCGCATATAACAGAACTTTCACACCGAAATTGCCCAGACTTGAAGCAGCTATCATACCAAACATGAAGAACACGAAGGCGACGAGTATCTGCCCCCAGGCTTCGCTGAACTCTAGATCCTGGTCGCCTGCATCCTCGAATCCGCGCTTGACCGCCAATCCGGCAATAAAAGCAGCGATAAAGCCGTTACCGCCGATTTGTCCGGCCGAACCCCATGCCAGGAAAGCCAGCGAGAGCAGGCTTAATTGCCCCAGGGAGTCCGCCATCCAGCCGCGCTGTTCGGCTTTACCCATCAACCAACCCCCCACCCAGCCAAAGAGCAGCCCCACCAGCACGCCGAAGACGACTTGTTTCATCGTGAAAATGAGCCAATCCGGGTTTTGCAGCGGATGACTAACCAGCGCCACGGATATAAAGAGCATCAGGAAGGGCATTGAAAGACCATCATTGAAACCGGCCTCCACGTTGAGTGCCTGACGTATACGGACCGAGACGAACCGGCTATTGGCCACCACCTGTCCCAGACCGGCATCGGTCGGCGCTAAGACGGTTGCCAGGATCGCAGCCTCCCAAATGGTCAGACCAGTGAACAGCAGCTTTCCCGTGATCGTACCAACAATGATGGTCAGAGGCATACCAATTCCCAGCAAACGGGCTGGTAGACTTTCACTTTTCGTTGCGGAGCGCAAACCAATACGGGTGGCGTCGGTGAACAAAACCAACACCAGGGCAATCTCACTGATCCATAGAATCGTTTCTGTGTGTCTCTCCTTCTCAATTATCTCGGGCGCCGCTAAAAACAGCAACATCCCCGCGACAGTAAATATCATTGGTGCGGTGATGACAGTCCGTTCTAAACGGCGTGAGATCAAACCGATGATGAAGATAAGGAGCAGAAAAACGGCGCTGATAATCATTAAGACACTCTTGTCTCCTAAAAATTATCACTCATTCAGATATTACTGGCTACCCGCTCTATGAGTTAATTCAAATAGATAGAGTCATTTAAAGCAAACCAGGGCAGGGATATCAGCCTAAATCCCGCCCTGGAATGACTTCTACCTATTTATTTATGATCCTGAATTGATAAGCCTAATAACCTAAGCGGTCCTTGTTTCCGTAGGCGCCACCGCTGTAAGAGAGTATGTCAAACAGCAAACCCAGACCGAGCCAGATCCAGTCAAAGCCTACGAGTCCACCAGGATAAACGATCAGGTACATCAGGGCAGTCCATGGGAGGAATATCCACCCCAAGATCGCCAGGAGCCAGTTACCACCTACCCCGGTATTAACATATACTGGGCGGATCAACCACCAGATCAGAATACCCAGGCGCGGTCCAAAAAATACTAATGCAGTAAAAAAGCAGCACATAAATAACCTCCTCGTCGAAATATGAATCAAATGGTGGGGAAGACTACCCTCAGTTCAGGCTGATAAAACAATAAGAGGTCTTCAACAGTGGGGCTGTCTAAATTCGTGCCCTGCGACAGTCCGAGCTGTCTAGTCTTCCTTATTAATGAGTTACTTATTTTACCATAATTTATTGTATGTATTTGTCGGCTGACAATTTACGGTTTTAACAGCTCTTTACTAATTTCCTTAGTGTGCCATCTGGTCAACACACACCGTGACAGCCAGGATAAGAATTTCGTTCTGTCCTGGTTCGATCTCCACGCCATAGGTGTCACGCACTCGGAACCACTTCTTAGAGACCTCGGCTATCTTGTCGCGACCCTCCCCGAT
>CBFDCK010000078.1:0-14119 GCA_965603285.1 uncultured bacterium | reverse complement strand
GCCGCGCAGGTGCAAATCCAGGATGCGTTTGCGTATGCGGATATTTTGAGGCGTAATTTCCAACAATTCATCATCCGCCAGGTATTCAATCGACTCGTCGAGGCTCAATACCCTGGGAGGGGAAAGGCGGATTTCGATATCCCGGATCGAATTGCGCATGTTGGTCAGGTGCTTGGTTTTGCAGACGTTCACATCCAGATCTCCGGGTCGTTGGTGCTCCCCTACTACCATACCTTCGTAAACCTCGGTCCCAGGATTTATGAATAATGCGCCCCGTTCTTCGGCATTCTTGAGACCAAATGTAGTTGCTTTTCCATTTTCCCATGCGACCAGAGACCCCCGGGAACGGGGGTTTATGGCGCCAACCATTGTGTCATAACCCTGAAAAACGGTGGTCATGGTCGCCATTCCACGCGTGGCTGTCAATAAATGATGACGGAACCCCAGCATACCTCTGGTTGGAACTATAAATATCAGGTGGACGGAACCGCTGCTTAACTCGCGAATATCCTGCGTCGTTCCACGCCGTTTACCCAACATCTCTACAACCGCGCCGACCGTTTCCCGGCTTGTATCAATGTGAACCTCTTCGAAGGGTTCCTGGATTTTTCCATCCGCACCGCAGCGCAGGATCACCTCCGGGCGGGAAACCTGGAATTCATAGCCTTCGCGGCGCATGGTCTCGATCAGAATTGCCAGATGCAGTTCTCCGCGACCCGAAACGATGAAACGATCGGGGGTGTCGGTCTCTTCGACGCTCAGTGCCAGATTGTTCCGTAATTCATTAAACAGACGCTGGCGCAATTTGCGGGATGTTCCCCATTGACCTTCTCTTCCGGTGAAGGGTGAAGTATTGACCTCAAATGCCATACGCACAGTAGGCTCTTCAATTGTGATGGTCGGCAATGCGACCGGATCTTCAGGATCGGACAGAGTCTCGCCAATCGAAATGCCCTCCAAGCCGGCAACCGCAACAATATCACCCGCTTCGGCTTGTTCTACCTCAATCCGTTCTAAGCCCTCCCAGACATATAAATAGCGAATGGTTTCGGGCAGGTTATCTCCATTCACCGTCAGCCTGGAAACTGGCTGCCCGGCGTGCATTGTCCCGGCGAAAATCCTGCCAATGGCTATTTGACCGCGATAATTATCATAGTCCAGAGTGGTGACCAGCATCTTGACAGAGGCGTCCTGGTCCACAACCGGAGCAGGAATTTCAGTCAGAATGGTATCGAAGAGCGGCTGCATGTCAGAACTGACCTGGGGTGTCAGACCTGCCTGTTGAGCTGTGGCAACGGTATAGATCACCGGAAAATCTGCCTGTTCATCGGTAGCGCCCAGCTCGATAAAAAGGTCAAAAGTATCATTCAAGACCCGCTCTGGGTCGGCATCTTTTCGATCGATCTTATTGATCACTACAATGGCTTTGTGGCCTAATTCGAGCGCTTTCTTCAGAACGAAACGGGTCTGTGGGCGGGGTCCTTCGGCTGCATCGACTAATAATAAGACACCATCAACCATGTTGAGGACGCGCTCGACCTCCCCACCGAAATCGGCATGCCCGGGTGTATCGACCAGGTTAACCTTGATTTGTTCACCACTTTGCGGATCGGTTAAATGGATGGAAATGTTTTTTGCCAGGATGGTAATCCCGCGTTCTCGTTCCAGGTCATTCGAATCGAGCACGCGTTCGAGCACCTGCTGGTTCTCTCGGAATACACCTGACTGGCGAAGCAATCCGTCCACCAGGGTGGTTTTTCCGTGATCAACGTGAGCGATAATGGCAATATTGCGTAAATTAGATTTTGTCACTTGCATAAAAAATGATACTCCACAAAAAAAACTCCAACCCATCTGGTCGGAGCCATGAATTAAGTCGACAAAGTATATCAGTAATCCAGAGATTCAGTAAGGTCAATTGTATAAATATCATATAAATGTCACACACCCAAATTCAGCTCTGCATCACCATCAATGATGATATACTCCCCTACGGAATTCACCACTGTCACTGATACACAGACCGAGCAGTAGTATATTGTTATCTGGTATCCATGTGTGGGCTTGGGACCGAGGATAAACAAAGAACTGTTCTCAAAAAGGAATAAAGAAATGAACTTACCGATGCGGGCTGACTTAAGAGCTGGCAATCAATTCCCCAATTTCGAACTGCCCGACCACACAGGGACACTTCGAAAACTATCCCAACTACTGCGCGGTTTCCCGGGTGTGCTCATTTTCAGTCGTGGTTACTACTGCCCCAAGGAACGACGCCAGCAGACCAATTACGTCGCACAATTGCAGCCTGAACTGAGAGTCAATTATTGTAAGATGATCACTGTTTCGGTAGACGACAGGTTGACGACCAACGAAGTACGGAATGCATTGGGCGCCGAATGGCCGTTTTTATGCGACCCCGACCGCAGGCTGCTTCACGAACTGGAGATGGTCGACACGACGGATTCTATTCACGGTGAAGTATTCATCCCTTACACATTTATCCTCGATCGTGATCGAACTATTTACAAGATATATAACGGCTGGTGGTATGTCGGTAGACCTACTGTTGAAGAGATACGGATGGATTTGCGCGCTTTAATGAGTAAACGCCCGGACTGGGTCTATTCGCATGAACAAAAAACGGTGAGAAACTAGGGGATACAATAACCTGGGACAGCGGATCATTTTAACCGCGCAATGATGGCAATCGCAGCGCCTAATTCTGCATATGCTTTGGGCAATCCTGATGCTAAAACCGTGAGTTCAGCCCGTCAAACAACAACTCTATCAACCAAAATATTCATCGTAGGGTTTTTTATTAGTTCAATCCTATGGATTCAAAAGATTGTTTGACGATGTTTGCGCTTGCTCTCAGGGCGCTTTCTTCTTCCTTACTCAGCGACAAGGGCAACATTATCGTATCTAAAATACCCTCCCCACCTACGAGGTGAGGTAAGGATACCGTCACATTTTTCACACCAGCCACTTCAGGCACCGGAGTACAGACAGTCAGCAGGGAGCGCTGATCTTGCAGGACGACTTCCACAATACGAGCCAGGGCACTACCGATGCCAAAATTTGTACTCCCTTTTCCTTTAATAATCGAATAAGCCGCCAGTTTAACGCCTTGTTCGATATCGGCACGCACTTCAACATCCATGCAGATATCCCACTGCCGGCAAAATTCCTCCAACGGAGCGCCCCCTACGGATACCAGTGACCAGGTCAGGACTTCCGAGTCTCCGTGCTCACCCAGTACGTAACCGTGCACATGCTGCGGGTCTACACCCAGATGCTGACCTAAAAGAGTTCGAAACCTGGCCGTATCGAGGGTTGTACCAGAACCGATGACATGTGAATTTGGCACTCTAAATTGCGCCGCAAGATCTGCGGTCATGTGGGTCAACACGTCTACCGGGTTTGTTGCAACCAATAGGATGGCATTCGGAGCGTTTTCAAGCACTTCAGGAACTATCTGCCGGAAGATGCCGGCATTTCGTTCCAGCAACTGTGTGCGCGTCTCCCCTGATTTTTGCGCCACTCCTGCGGTCAGGATGACCACTCTACAGTCACTCAAATCATCATAACCACCAGCTGTAACTTGTAAGGGATGAGCAAAGGGTACAGCATGCAAAACATCATCGGCTTCTGCCTGGGCGCGCGCATTATTACGATCCACAAGCACAATCCGGCGACCAATTCCACGCATGACCAACGCATAAGCCGTCGTTGCCCCTACTTGACCTGCACCAACAATTCCAACATTCATAACACAACTCCTTTACTAGCCAACAAGATTCTCAATACATCTCCTTATTCACTATATCATGATTATATCAACTTGAAGATCGGGAATCATTTTAGAGAAAATTAGAATCATTAAACGGATTTTTATACGAGGAAAAGCAAAATCCTACCCCAACCAGGTAATACTTAGCAGGGATACAACGTTTATTAGTTGGGCAATGAAGAATAAACGTTTTTCATCCCGAAATCTTAACAAAAGAGGAAGATAGAAATGGCTTTAGTAGATTATTCCAACATACTTCTAGAAGCAAGTATAGAGAATGAAGATCAAAAAACCGCCGCTCAAACGAGTTGGTTAAATCAGGGTGACATTGAAATTGCCGTAAACAGCATCTTAAGAAACATCGGTGAAAACCCGGAACGTGAAGGATTACTAAATACTCCCAATCGGGTCGCCCGCATGTACCAGGAATTGACCGAGGGTTATCACATCGATCCAGAAAAGCTGATCAACGACGCCATCTTCACGGTCGACTACGACGAAATGGTGATTGTGAAAGACATCGATTTTTACAGTATGTGCGAACATCACATGCTGCCCTTCTACGGGCGCGCCCACGTGGCATACATCCCAAACGGTAAGGTGATCGGTTTGAGCAAGATACCGCGCATCGTAGAGATGTTCGCCCGGCGTCTGCAGATCCAGGAGCAATTGACCTCCCAGATCGCCAATTTCATCCAGGAACAACTGCAGCCCCAAGGTGTGGCAGTCGTTGTGGAGGGCGCTCATATGTGCGCTATGATGCGCGGCGTTAAAAAATCCAACACCAAGATGGTGACGAGCAAGATGCTGGGATGTTTCCGTGAGAATGAAAAGACACGCGCCGAGTTTTTGTCGCACATCAAATCCAACACTCTAAACTAAGAGTAAGGATAGGGAGAGCGATGACATTCATAGAAATATCCACCATCCTAACTACTTCGACGACACGACCCAGTGGTGGGGTTTTTACATGCTGGCTGCGGCTACAGGCGGATTCTGGACGATTTACAGCCCAGTGCTTATGACCATATTGCTACTGAACGACTCCGGGGTCGCTTTGCTGGAGAAGTCATTAAAAGAGACCAAGCCCAATTATAAATAATATGCGAAAACTACCAACGCATTTATCCCCCGGTTTTCACGTAAAAAAAAGTGGGTGCATGAACTGCACATCGATTTCCTTGCCAGAAAATCGGTATATTGTCGGTCATGGTATGCTTTGCTGACCGTTTTCTACATTTTAGGGCACACTTCCCTGATATTTTCTAAACTTATAGATTATAATGTCCGCGGTTTTTTAAGGAAGAGAAATATGCATTGCAGAAGAGGCAAGTCTGTTGTGCCTGCTAGTCAAGACTATTGCCCTGATCTACAGATTCACAGCGGGGAATTTCTCGCAGGATGGCGCTGAAATTCTCAATAATCCCTAGGGAATCGTTTCGCTCGTCGATCTTTTGACTGATTTTATCATGTTTTCGTGCTAGATTACCTGCCGCTAAGCAAGCATTTTGATGACCATCATCTGGGTGATCCAGATGACGGTCCTGGGCTTCTTTTAGGGTTCCTTAATCACTTTGCTAGCCTTAAGAAAAAGTGGAGGGATTGGAAACGGTTCTGGTCAGGGAGACACAAGGTGGTAATATATTACGAGGCTTAAGAATGTCTTTCTATCTTTCATTCAAAGAAATCTGGCGCAATAAAGGTCGCTACCTGCTATTCAGCCTGGTTATTGCGTTAATCACCACCCTGGTACTGTTCATCGCGGCGCTTGCAGGCGGATTGAGCCGCGCCAATCGCCAGTTTCTTGATAACCTGGAGGCAGACCTACTGGTGTACCAGGCAGACGCGGATAAATTGATAAGCGCCAGCCGCTTGAACAACAAAACCCTGGCTGCCATCCGGCGCATAGAAGGGGTTGAAGATGTTGGTCCTCTAGGTTTCAGCAGCGCCACGATCGTCAACCCGGTGCAGACAGTCCCAGTGGACGTAACCCTAATCGGAGTAGAGCCTGGAAAACCGGGCAACCCGCAAATTCTTTCGGGCAGCCCTTTAAATCGCAGGTACGCCAACGAAGTGATCATCGACAAGAATTTAGCTGGGACTATTGGCGTCAAACCAGGGGGTCAGATCACCATCAAAACTATTCAAGGCACGGACGAGGAATACTTCAACCTGACTGTGGTTGGGCTAAGTGACGAGAACCAATTCCTGTTTCAACCTTCGATATTTGTCCCCATAGAAACCTGGGACCAAGTCAAACCGCAGGCGTCCAATTCTCCCAGGACTTCGCAGTTGATTTATAACCTAATAGCAGTAAGTTTGCTCAACCCGGCAGATGCTCCCCAGATGACTCAAAATCTGCAAAATCAGATCGCCAACATACAGGTGCTGGATAAAGAGACCGCCATCCAATCCATCCCGGGATACAGTGTCCAGCAGTCCACACTCAACACCCAGCAGGCTTTTACCCTGCTGATCGGCGCGCTGGTGCTGGGGGGCTTCTTCCAGATCCAGACCATGCAGAAGATCGGTTTGATTGGTATGTTAAAAGCTATCGGTACCCCCAATCGTAGCGTCGCTGGCGCCAACATCGTACAAATTATCACCGTTACTGTCTTCGGTGTACTGCTTGGATTGATTGGCACCTTGCTGATATCGCTCGGTATGCCTCCGGAAGTGCCAATTATTTTTAATGCCCGCACCATCGCAACCTCTCTCGCTGCCCTTCTGTTGATCGGACCACTGGGAAGCCTGGTCGCTATCCGCATCGCCCTCAAAGTGGAGCCCCTGCAGGCGATCGGACTTTAGGGGAAGTAGTGTAGAAAAATGACACCAACCGTTCAAACCTCCCAAGTTAGTAAAGTATACGGCGAAGAACCTTCAGCCGTTCTGGCAGTTGATCGCGTCTCGTTCGAAATCGAAGCTGGTGAATTTGTGGCTATAGTTGGTCCCAGCGGTTCCGGAAAAACATCCATGCTGGCCATGCTGGCGACTCTCTTATCACCTACCTCTGGCAGCATAAAGATTGATGGGCAGGATTTGAATTCCTTGAAAGAAAAGGACCGCAGCATATTCAGGCGCAAGAAAATAGGTTTCACCTTCCAGGCCAATAATCTGGTCCCTTTCCTTACTGCGCTTGAGAACGTAGAGTTGATGCTTCGTCTCAACAAGATGATGGACAGGGGGGCTCGTGCGCGAGCGCGGGAATTGCTCGAACGCCTGGGGTTGGGTGATCGATTGAACAGCCTGCCCAACCAGCTTTCGGGAGGCATGCAGCAGCGGGTTGCCATCGCCCGTGCATTGGTCCACGACCCAAGCCTGGTCCTGGCTGACGAACCTACCTCCAGTCTGGACACCCAGCGGGCTTTCCAGGTCGTGGAGACTTTTGCCAATCTGATCCATGAGGGGAAACGCGTCGGGATCATGGTCACCCACGATCTGCGCATGATAGGCTATGTGGATAAAATTATCAGCATGATTGATGGGCGTATCGACCTAATCACAGACGATTGCTCCATCATTGAAGCGATGGCCGGCACAATCACTCCACCTACACAAATCGAAACTGGGGCAACTCCATCCGGGATCGTCCAAGCATAAATATCCGTGAAAAGCTACTTTATAAATAAAGAAAGCACAAGAGGAGGTCCAATTGCCTGATCTGGACTCAGAAAAGGATAGCCAACATCAACCAGGCGAGTTAGAAGACATCATGCCGGATGAGAGCTGGATGCAAAGGCTGCTTCGAAAGATAACGCCTTTCGGTCCGGCTTACCCGGTATGGATAGCCGCGATCTTGATTGGGCTTATCCTGCTGTTCACCCTGATCATCCGCATTATCGTGGATTACAACCTGCTTGGGATGAAGTGACGGTAAGAGAAAGGTTTCAAGAAATAGGAGAAGAATTACAATTAGTACTGGGAGAGCCAAAAGCGGGGATTCTAAGGATTTCCCACAACCGTCCAACCGGGTGCGTCTCTCGGTTCAGGTTTTTTACCATAAAATAGGTCGTCCAATCTCAGCGCTGCCCGGCGGAAGGCGCCCGACTTTGAGTTCCCCCAACGGATCAGGTTGTGGCTGAAGGTATCGGGGTGTGAATACGGACAGACAGCCATACATTTAGCGCAATCAGTCCCGACTACGTTCCAATAGAGGAAGCAGTTGTTCGCATTGATCTTCCAACGCAGCGCACCTTCGATGGTCTCCCTTTCTCCCTGGGGGATCGATTTGCTCGGGCAGTTCTGGGCGCATTTTTTGCACACGCTACAGAAATCAATCACCGACGGGGCCATCTGCCTGTGATCCGCTGCCAGCTCAACGTCCGTGGTCACCACTCCTATCCGCACCCGGGGACCCTGCTGGGGCGTCATTAATAATCCCATCCTTCCAATCTCTCCCAATCCAGCATCCCGGGCGACCAGTGGGGCGATCACGCGGTAATTGCCATCGATGTGCGCCCTGGCAGAATATCCCAGATAACGTATCGCTGCCGCCAGCTGCACGGCGATACGCGCCGCCTCAACATACTGCTTACCTGTCTCCATCGAAGTTGGTGGGTACGGGCTGGGACCGATCATGTAAAAATCCATCTCAACTGTGAAAGCGATGGCGTAACTGTGATCCACAGAAATGGTGTCCCCGTAAACACCTGTACCGCGCCCGATGTGCGAATACACATGATAGGGTTTCAACTCACTGATGCCTACGTCTAGAGCGCCGTAAAATCGTGCCAGGCTCTTGAGAAATTTCGTCATCTCCCCAACAGGAAGTGTGTGACGTTCTTCAGATACGGGTCCATCGACCGCTGCACGCAGTCCATCTGTCAACCAGAAACTACCTTCCGTGGCTGAGAATTGGAAGGGGTCGGCGAAGCGCGCCTCAGGAGAGAGCAATCCCGGTTTTGAGCGAAAGCGGTCATCAATGGGTTTGTTACCAGGACGCATCTTGTAATAAGCCTCAAATTCGGGACTGCCCGCCTCGAGGCGCGCTCTGGCAAATGGGATGTCGCGCTCATCCACGCGCTTGTACGGTTCATCATTCCCAGTCTCAATTTTCCCCACCGGCAGAACGAACAGAACAATCATTAATAAACCGCAAAAAACCAACAAGCCCAACAAGACCACCTTCGCCATAAACGGCATGAAAACAGCCAGCAGGAAAATTGCCCCGCTGAGCAGCATCAGACCGGAAGACAATTTCATCGCTCTGTGTTCACCTTCGATCATTGAGATTAAGGCAAACCCGCCGAAACCCAACACAAAAAACAAACCAATCACGCCTAATAATATTGTAACTACTTGATCCATAAATCTTTCCTTAACGATGGATTCTTTGCGACCACACCATCCTGAACGGAATGATTATAATTCAAGGGCTACATCAAAGCCATTTGAATATCGATACTAGTTGGAAGCTGATACCTGATCACTAACAGCAATGAACCGGACGAACGACACCAAGTACATTTTCCACGACTTGGTTGCTATGGTCACAGTACGGTCTCATCACCTGCATTTGCAAACTGGTAAACCAGGGAGTTTTGTTCCAGAACAACCTCTGCTCCACACCACAGTGGAGCTCTACGACCTACAAAGCGACCCGCCTGAGACAGTGAACCTAGCCGGCAAACCTCAGAGCAATGATCTGCAGCGCGACCCGATGATACAGCTTGTCACCCGTATATAGGAAACGAATGATCCGCTACTCAAATGGGCTATCTCTGAACCGTATTATAATAACAGTACAGAGGTGCTGGACGCGTTATATCCCGTTCCTGCCTATTAAGGTAGCAGTTGGACAAACATATTACTGCCGCTGATATATATATATGAGTTCATCTCCTGGAAACAAACTGTAAAAAGTTTCATCATGTTGAACCCATTCGAAAATCCGAAGCTTGTAGAAGGCTACGAAGCCTGGTATGAGATTACGGGTAGCCGGACCGATCGCCAGGAAAAGGCCCTTTTACAGAGGCTACTGGCTGGTTTTCCCACTGTGCACACGCTTCTAGAAGTAGGCTGCGGCACAGGACACTTCACACGCTGGTTCCAAGAATGGGGTCTACAGGCAGTGGGACTGGATATGTCCACGCCAATGCTGGCAGAAGCTGTTCGCCTGGGCAGTTTACAATGTGTACATGGCGACGCCTTGTCGCTGCCCTTCTCGAACAATGCCATGGACATTGTCGCCCTGATAACGACGCTGGAGTTCATCCCTGAGCCTGTTTTGGCTCTGGCTGAGGCGTTTCGTGTGGCCCGTTGCGGGCTAATCCTGGGCGTCCTAAATCGCCAGAGCATACTGGGTAGGCAGCTCAAGCATGAAGGGGGCCCGGTGTGGGAAGTGGCCCGCTTTTTCAATCCGGCGGGATTGGTCAAAATAGTACAGAATGCCGTTGGTGATACTGCGGAAATCTTGTGGTGGACGACCTTGTGGCCGTTTTCGACAAGATCACTACCACTACCTTGGGGTGGGTTTATTGGCATGTCGGTAAAGAGTAGGTAAATGTAAATGATCGCAATAACAGCTCAAGTGAGCCTGTATCCTTTACATCAATCAGATCTTTCGCCAGCGATCGATGAGGCGCTGCGCATCTTGCGGGAGCATGGTCTGGACGTGGAAGTAGGCACAATGAGCAGTTTGGTTGCCGGAGACGAAAAAGCCGTCTTCACTGCATTACAATCAGCCTTTAGCCAGATCGCAGAACAAGGACCGGTCGTGATGGTAGCTACTTTTTCCAATGCATGTCCTGTGCCCAGCAAAACGGAAGAGTCCTTAATCAACAAATCCATTAGTCACGTTGAAAACGGATTTGACGGGTCGGACATTTAATTTTGAAGGAGGTTTAAGATGACGGACAAATTTGATCTTTGTCACGAATATCCATTGTTCAGCGAACTGAGTTCTGAACAGATGCGCGCCGTCAGTGAATTGTGCCGAGAGGAATGCTTTTACCCCGACTATACATTGTTTGAAGACGGAGAACCAGCCACAAAGATGTATGTGCTAGTAGATGGTGAAATTGAAGTGTTCTTCGCCATCGGTGAGGCAGGAAAAGTAAAGGTAGATCTAATTGGGTCTGGTGAAATCTTCGGGTGCTCGGCATTGGTCCCGCCGTACGTCCACACATCCACTGCACGCCCTAAGACCCGCATTGAAGTGCTGGAAATAGACACGGTTACATTGCGTGAACTGTTTGAGGAAGATCCCCGGTTGGCTGTTTCTATTCAACAGCAAGTTATCCAGGGTTTGCTGGCACGCATCGTAGATTTTCGGCTAGGTTCATAAAGAGGCGGTACTAGCATAATATCCACGAAGAAGCCCCTCGCCCACTTCTATCCTGGGTCGACGGCTTTCTCTATTGTCACGCCGAGTAACAACTTTCACTGCAAGTTGTGCCAAAATTGGGACATTTCCCAAATGCCTCGCGAACAGTAGATGACTGCCGGTGATAAAGCTACGCCCGAGCAAATCATCGCCGCCGCGCAATGGTCTGGCTGGTAATGACCACATTGGTAATTCCGGGCATCAATGACGTTTTGACCAAACTGATGAATGCGACCGTATGTTGATCCAGCGACAGGGCTACTGGGTCGTTGAAAATGAAATTCAAGAGGGGCGCTGTCCGGTTAGTGATACGCTAATCACCGGCGTCTGGGTAGAGAGATTGCCATGATCTTAACTATCCTGGGCACAGAATCACTCGGTGTGCGCGGGCTTTCCTGTGAGGTACAAGCAGGAGAGCGTAAGGTCGTCATTGACCCAGGTGTGGCTCTGGGGTACTGGCGCTATGGACTGCTTCCCCACCCCGCGCAAGTAGCCGTTGGCGAACAGGTCCGCCGGAAAATCGTGACCGCATTACAAGAAGCGACGGATGTGGTGTTTAGTCACTTCCACGGTGATCACATCCCTTTACCTGATGCCAATCCCTATCAGCTAAATGCACACCAGGTAGCGCCTCTCTTCCGCACAATTCGCCTCTGGAGCAAGGGTTCAGACGGACTTTCACAACACATGGCCTCTCGGAGAGAAGCGCTGATCGAGATATTGGGCAGGAACCTGCCAAATGCGGAGGGGCAACAGGATGACCCGTTGCGGTTTTCTTTGCCCGTGATTCATGGAAACCCACATACGAACCGCGGGACAGTGATGATGACACGCATTGAAGATGGAGATGGCGTTTTCGTACACGCTTCGGATATCCAACTCCTCGATGGCGAGGCTGTGGAGTTGATATTAGCCTGGCGACCGGATATAGTCTTGGCTTCTGGACCCCCCCTCTATCTTGCCGAACTTTCACCACAGCAGCGGCAGCAGGCATGGGAAAACGGGTTACGCCTAGCCCGTGGGGTAAAAACGCTCATTCTCGATCATCACCTGCTGCGCTGTGAGGCAGGTCTCCACTGGTTGGAGCGGTTGACCCGCGCGACGGGAAGGCGTATACTCTGCGCCGCCGATTTCATGGATCATCCCCGCTGCCTATTGGAGTCCCGGCGTGTGCAATTGTATAAGGAAATGCCAGTACCTCAAGGATGGCACGAAGCTTACGCCAAAGGTGTTGCAGATACCAACTCCTACCGAGTTTACACAGATACACACAAGCAAAAAATTCTTAATTAAACTATGCCAAGAAGCAGTACAATTCAGGAATCGAAGGCGAGGTTTAAATGATAACAATGAATGACCTTGAAATGATGGAAATGGCACATCAAACACTAGTAGAGTACTGTTATGAATTGCGACCGGTAGTTCACGGCTATGCCAACCGCACCCTCTACGTTAATCTGGCTAAACAAGAAATTTCCGAAAAGCCGGTTACGCAGCAGATGAAAGACCTGTTCACCGGAGGTCGTGGGTTTGGACTGTGGCTGTTGTGGAATGCTGTAGATGGAGATACCCACTGGGACGACCCGGAAAATGAGCTGATCATCGCTAACGGTCCTATCAGCGGTATCACCGCCTACCCTGGCTCAGGGAAATCAACAATCGTAACGCTTTCCCCGCTTACTGGTTCAGTGATTGATAGTAACGGTGGTGGTTATTTTGGACCCTACCTCAAATTCGCCGGTTGGGACGCCTTGGAGATTCAGGGGAAGGCTAAGAGGGACATCATTGTGGTGATTGATGGAGATACCGGACGAGTAACGATTGAGGAAGCGCCGCTGGAGCCTTTGAACACTCACCTGCTGGCCGAACAACTGACAGCCATGTACGCCGCTGACGAACGCGACCGGCGGCATATCTCAGTGATCTCCGCCGGGCAGGGAGCCGACCACGTATTGTATGCCGGGCTGAATTTGAGTTGGTATGACGTTCGCCGGAAAGCTGTTCGTGTCAAGCAAGCGGCTCGCGGTGGTTCTGGGCGTGTCTTTCGCGACAAGAAGTTGAAAGCCATCGTCGTACGCTACAGCAGTCTGCGCGGAGACAGCAACCATCCAGCAAACCCGGCGTTAATCCGCCGTGCAGGTCAGCGCATCAATCGAGAAATCGCTACCCTGGATGACCATCAGAACCAGATGCGCAAGGTGGGCACGCCCCACCTGGTTGAGATAATGGATCACTTTGAACTGCTTCCCGTTCACAACTTCCGTTACGGTTCACACCTCGATGTGCATAAAATTGAATCGACCGTTTGGAAGAATCTATTTACACAAGGTTTACCGGATGGCTGTTGGATGGGCTGTACCCTGGCATGCTCCCACGGAGTAGATCATTTTCACCCCCGAACTGGTCCATACAAAGGACAGGGCGTATTGGTTGATGGCCCAGAGTACGAGACTGTGGCTGGTTTGGGAGCTAACCTGGGTATCTTTGAGCCGCTGGATGTTCTGGAGTTGAACTTCTACTGCGATACTTACGGCATTGACACGATTTCATTCGCTAACTCCGTCGCCTTTGTCATGGAATGCTACCAGGAGGGCATCCTAAACCCCGAGCGCACCGGAGGGCTGGTGTTGACCTGGGGCAATGCTGACGCCGTACTGGAATTACTGCACCAGATGGC
Source organism: uncultured bacterium (assembly GCA_965603285.1). GTDB lineage: Bacteria > Chloroflexota > Anaerolineae > Anaerolineales > UBA4823 > JAUWPO01. The sequence continues at coordinate 328 of CBFDCK010000078.1, read as the reverse complement.
AGGCGGCAATAGATTTGGCTGTATCGTCGGTCAAGGTGTGCGTCGCATGAAACGCACCTTTACCGAAACTTATGGCGCGGACCCATCATTCCTACAAGACATTGGCATGGAAGTCAAAGGGCTGGAGTTCTCTGAGTATGTCACCAAGGAATCTCTGGCACAGCAGGGAGGCTACGCTATGGCGCTCAAGGGAGCGCAGCACGACGAAGCCTGGCTCATCTTCATGGATCAAGTTAACAACCAACTTCCAACTTTTGATGATAAGGCCGAAGCCCTGCACTATTTCCCCATGTGGCGTACCTGGTTCAGCCTGCACGGCTTGTGCAAG
>CBFDCK010000077.1:0-14240 GCA_965603285.1 uncultured bacterium | reverse complement strand
ACTGGGCGGCTCGCTCTTCAACCAAGCGAATAAGCACCATCTGATAATATAAGTCTAGGTATTCCTGTTTCTCCATAAAAATACCTCCCATTAGGGGTGATACCAAATAACACCTGGGATATCCCGGCGTTACCGAATTTGCATTTTGAAATATTAATTGCTACATGTAATTCTACCAGAAAGCTCTTAAAAACTTTGGTCGTCTGGGATGCTCGATAATCCACTCATATCACTCTGCTCAGGTTTGAATTGTACTAACATCTCAGGGTTCATCCATATGGTCATAATTACTAGAATGCAGTAAGTGATTGTGGTTGTCACAGCATTGTTAAATGAGCGGTGAAGTGGTAATGGTATGGAAATAGTTTCCTGGTAGTATACTTGAAACCACGTGCTTATTGACTGGAGCCTGATATGATTGAAGAAACCCTATCCCCGGAGATAACCCACTGTTTCCAAGGCTCCAGGGATGGGCTATATGATAGATAATGAAAAGCCCATATTAACCGCTGACTCTTTTGTAATATCTCTCAAGGAGTGTGATGAATGAGGTTCTTGAAGCGATTATTGCCATTAATAGCAATTTCCTTATCCATTCTCTCGTGTTCATTATTGCAGACAGTGGAAACTTCCGTGCCTATTACCCTAGAGGTAACTCCGGTCGCCTCTGTAGAAACCACGACCATGCAAGAACCAGAAATAGAAATGGTACCCAAGGAGACTTCGGAGGCTGAAAAAACCATAGCAACCGAGAGCACTCCTCCACAACCGGTAATTCCATCCGGATTAAAAGTTGCCTACCTCAAAGATGGTGATATCTGGTTGTGGTCTTCAGACGATACAAAATCCCAATTAACCTCCTCGGGTATGGTTTATGCTTTGAATATTTCCGATGACGGGCAGGTAATAGCATTTCTTCGTCAAATCGATGACTTCCACGCCGAACTCTGGGCGATCGACTCGGATGGGACGAATGAACGACGCTTGATCAGTGTTTATGATCTGGATGAAATGACTGCTGATATTCGCGATCCTAACGCAGTTGCTATCAATCCTTACCATTTCGATTGGGTTCCAGGTTCCCATAAAGTGGCGTTTAATACCCAACAGGTCTTTCAAGGACCGGGTCTGTTTCTATTTGATGATCTGCGTATAATCGATGCGGATACAAATGTGTTTTTCACGCTCCTAGCTCCTGGGAAGGGGGGTGAATTTGATTATTCTCCCGATGGCAGTCAAATTGCGATATCTACACCGACAGATATAAGCCTGGTTGATAGCAATGGAGGGGACAGGCGAAGTAACCTTCCTTATGATCAGGTGATCACTTACAGTGAATACCGGTACTATGCTAAGCCTATCTGGGCACCCGATTCATTATCTTTGCGGGTTGCCATTCCCCCTGCCGATCCTTTGACTGAGCCACGACTGCCGACTTCCCTTTGGTATATCCCTGCCGATGGTTCGCTTTCATATCAGATGGGTAGTGTTATTGCTGAACCATTTTTCAGTTCAGAAGTCTCCTATTCTCCGGATTTGTCGCATATTATTTTCTTAAGGGAGACGGGCGCACCGTCAGAAAATAAATCCGAATTGTATATCGCTAAACCTGATGGTTCGGGAGAATGGGTCTACCAGAAGGCTCTCCTGATGCAATTCAAAGGGTGGAGCCCTGATGCGAGTCATTTTGTTTTAAGCAAAGGGGAAGATTGGGAGACGCAGCTCGGGCAGGTAATCGCCGTACCAGAACCGTTCACAAGTGATCCACATGGCATTCATAACGTACGCTGGGTTGATGCCAACTACTTCATTTACCTGCGGGAAAAAATCGGCACTTTCGACTTGCTTCTGGAGTCATTGGACGGGGAGTTAATCCATATTGACAGTATTCCGGCACCCCCTGCTCAATACGATTTTTCAAGTTAACTTTGGAATCTTTTAACCGGACGGTTCATCTCACTAATCCGCTCATTCCATATACCAATTTGGAGACACGCTTCATCCAGACCGGAAAGTTTCAGTGCCGGAGTGTTAAAAATCAAAGCCCCAACTACACCACAATTAAATTGGGCGTTCTGTGTAATAATAAATCCGAAAACAGTCATTTAGTATTGAGTAGAATTGTGAATCTTTGTCCCCCAATTATCAATCTCTATGAGATAATTAATAAAATTCATGCGTTGATAGGGACAGGGACATAATCGGAAGGTTCAGGAGGCAGGATGGGATACTCAGAATTTGTGAAAATGGAATTCCACATTTCTCGACAGGCGCGAGATTATTTCCGATTTGATCAATCCATCTTCATTATGAGTGGCAATGTGATATTTGCCAATTTTCATGCCGCACGCTTGTTCGCAAATAAAATGAACGAACGGCGAGATCTGGTTGCTTTTCCAGAAAAGGCGGTGAGAGCGGGTCAGATAAATGCGATGGGTTTGATCGATGAAATATTACACCTTGTGATAGAAAGTTACAGAGAACAACGAAAAGCTGATGTGATGGAAGAGGCTTTGACGTGGGTGTATGGAACGGTCGGCGAAGATCAAGTCAAAGAAACATTACGACAATTTGGCGCAGAATTTCCTCCAGTTGCTGTGTATCGAAATGAGATGTCTCTAGAAGAATATCTCGCGGGAGAATCAATCCGGATGGACGGTAAGGTTATCCCAAATCAGGAGCTTCTGTTGGAGGAGATGTTGCTGCTGTGGCTTGCTAATGAAAATCCTGCCTTTTCACCCTACTCAGAATTATTTGACGATGAAACTCTAGAGAGAAATTCGAAATATGCACAAATCATCACCTCTATGCACGACTTCTTTGATATCCAACCTTTTTTTGGGCCCGACAACCAGAATCTTGTTGACATGCTTCGCAGCCCTGCGATTAATTCCCCCCATTCGCTTACCGGTCAAATGGATTATATGCGTAGTCGTTGGGGATCTATTTTAGGCGACTTTTTATACCGCTTATTGAGAAGTTTGGACCTCATAAAAGAAGAGGAGAAGGTCATTTTTGGGGAGGGAGGCGGGGGACCATCTTATGTATATGATTTCACTGGATTGGACTTTGAATTGGAACGTTTCAGTCGCGATAAGGATTGGATGCCCAACCTTGTGCTGGTCGCAAAGAACATCTATGTCTGGTTGGATCAATTATCAAAGCAATACCGGCGGTCGATTACGAAGCTGGATCAAATTCCCGATGAAGAGATTGATAAGTTAGCTCGGTGGGGCTTCACTGGTCTATGGTTGATAGGCGTATGGGAGCGCAGCCAGGCTTCAAGAACGATCAAACAATTGCGTGGCAATCCCGAAGCAGTTGCCTCGGCTTATTCGCTGTTTGGATATGATATCGCTGCAGATCTGGGTGGCGACGAAGCTTATCAAAACCTTCGTGATCGAGCCTGGCAGCGCGGAATTCGGATGGCTTCCGATATGGTTCCAAATCACATGGGCATTGACTCTCGTTGGATCATCGAACATCCTGATTGGTTCATCTCGTTGGATTACAGCCCATTTCCATCATACAATTTTAATGGCCCGAATCTTTCGTGGGATGAGCGCGTCGGTATCTTCATTGAAGACCATTATTTTGATAACAGCGATGCTGCTGTCGTTTTCAAGCGGGTTGATTATTGGGCTGGCAGCGAAAAATACATCTACCATGGCAATGATGGCACCTCCATGCCCTGGAACGACACGGCTCAACTGAACTATCTAATACCTGAAGTGCGTGAAGCGGTTATTCAGACCATTCTGCATGTAGCTCGCCAGTTTCCAATTATCCGGTTTGACGCCGCAATGACCTTGGCGAAACGTCATTACCAGCGTTTATGGTATCCAGAGCCGGGCAGTGGCGGAGATATCCCCTCTCGGGCAGAGCATGGTATGACGAAAGATCAATTCAATACCGTGTTTCCAGAGGAATTCTGGCGTGAAGTAGTGGATCGTGTTGCGCAGGAAGTTCCGGATACACTCCTGCTGGCAGAAGCCTTTTGGTTGATGGAAGGTTTTTTTGTACGCACTCTCGGGATGCACCGGGTATACAACAGCGCTTTCATGAATATGCTGCGAGACGAGAAAAACCAGGAATACAGGCTGGTGATTAAGAACACAATTGAGTTCGAACCTGAGATTTTGAAGCGCTACGTCAACTTCATGAATAATCCTGACGAACGGACTGCTGTTGACCAATTCGGAAAGGATGACAAATATTTTGGAATTTGTACGATGATGGTAACTATGCCAGGACTGCCGATGTTTGGTCACGGTCAGATTGAAGGGTTTACGGAAAAATATGGCATGGAATACCGCAAAGCTTATTGGGATGAGCAGCCGGATTCATATCTGGTCGAACGTCATGAACGAGAGATATTCCCTTTAATGCACCACAGATATTTGTTCGCTGACGTAAATAACTTCTTGTTGTACGACTTTTTCACGCCTGAAGGGAATGTAAACGAAGACGTATTTGTATATTCAAACCAGGCTGGGGATAAACGAGGCTTGGTCGTTTATAATAATAAATATGCAGAAGTGCAGGGGTGGATTCGAATTTCGGCAGCATATCCTCAAAAGACCGCGGATGGAGATAAAGCGCCGCGTGAGCTAATCCAAAAAAGTCTTGGCGAAGGGCTGGGTATCCACAATGAGGAGGAATATTTCACAATATTTCGTGACCATGTCACCGGTCTTGAATATATTCACAACAGCCATGAGCTTCATACGCAAGGGCTGTATATTGAATTAGCAGCATACCAATATCACGTATTCCTTGATTTCTACGAAGTCCAGGACAAAGAGATGGACCAATATGCACAATTGGCTGCTTATTTAAATGGTCGAGGTGTACCATCAATTGAAGAATCGGTTAAAGAAATTGCATTGCAGCCACTCCGGAATCCTTATCAAGAGTTGGTGAACGCCGGTATGTTCAATTGGCTCATTCCGGACAGGTATGCAGCTGAGACATATGATGAAAGGAAATTAGAAAAAACGCTCCTTGAGGTGGATGTTAAGGCACAGATTTTGCTGAGAGAAGTCAAGCTCTTATCTGGGGGTAAAGGTGATGATAGGTTGGTCGCTTCACAAATCGTGAAAGAGACCGCAATCGTATTGACCTTATCAGATCTCATTGATAGTATTACGGAGTCGAAATCAAATTTCAATCAAGCTGCGAAGGATTACTTGTCAGGTGGTCCGAAAGGAGATTCTTCATACGAAGGCGGAGATGTTGAAGTTTGGGGGACACTATTAAGTTGGCTATTCACGAACAGACTTGGATTCGTGGTTGACGAATCTGGTGAAAAGCAATCCAATCAACAGATAACGGTTGACGCCTCCTGCCTGGAGCAAAGCCGCACATGGATAGATGAGTGGCTGCTTGGAAAGATTATTGCCGGAGCGCTAAAAGATATGGGGGTCGAAGAAGATGCAGCATGGCGTAGTGTCGGTCTGATTAAATCGATCACCAGCCATCAAGATTGGTTTTCGTGTATTGATTCAGGTACAAAGAATGGATATCAAACATTGAAGTCCTGGCTGCAGGACGTTGAAGTGCAGTTATATATCCAGGTGCATCGCTACAAGGGTGTACTTTGGTTCAATAAAGAGGCTTTCGAGGAATTATTGTGGTGGATGTTTGCGGTTGGGGTTATTGACATTGTTCTTGAAGCTCTGGATATTTGGGACGAGGGTGAGGTAGGTGAATTGGTTCTAAATGAATCAGCAATAAAATCGATAATATCCTGCTTTGATCAAATAAAGAAACTGGAAACGGCAAAGCAAGAATCCGATTACCAATTGGAAAAATTGTTAGATGCTGCTGGGAATAAGTAAATCGTGGACTTGTTATGGATAATATCGACGATCACAAACGAACCAGTTTGAAGATCCTGTTCATGGCGGCAGAAGCCGCTCCGTTTGTAAAGGTCGGTGGGTTGGGAGATGTTGCTGGTTCACTCCCACCAGCGCTTCTTGCACTTTCAAACTCAAATAACAACAGAGAGATTGAAATTGATGTGCGTTTGGTGATTCCTTTTCAGGGTGACATTCAACACCAGAACTATCCCATACACAGCGCAGCTAAATTTTTTGTCCCATATAGGGGGGATTTGGTCTCGACAGAAGTCTTTACAATGGAGTTGGATGGTCTACCGATTTATTTCATCTCTGGACCTTTAATCCCGCCTGACGCGCCAGTATATTCGTCGAACAGCCTCGCCGACGGATTGAAATATACATATTTCTCACTGGCGGCTTTAGAAATGGCGCGTGCTTTAAAATGGCAGCCCGATATCATCCATGCCAATGATTGGCATTCCGCCCCTTCTGTATATAAAGTAAGTCTCACGAGAACAAAGGATGATTTCTTTGCAGATAGTGCGACACTGTTAGGTGTACATAATTTGCCATATTTAGGTGCTGGAGCCGGACCAGCGTTAAACGCTTTTGGTTTGCGACCAGCATTAGGATCATCTTTGCCATGGTGGTCGCAGGATATGCCACTCCCTTTAGGACTTCTCAGTGCGGATCATATAGTGGCGGTATCGCCAACTTACGCAATAGAGATATTGAGTCCAGAATTTGGGGTCGGTTTAGATGGCTTTTTGCGTTCGCGCGCCGATAGTATCTCGGGAATTCTAAATGGAATTGATACGGTGAAATGGAATCCAGAAATTGACGATCATTTGGAAGCCAGATACAGCTCCAAAAACCTGGATTTGAGAACCCAAAATAAATTAAGGTTACAGCGGGAGTTTGATCTAGAAGAAGATACACAATCGCCGCTGCTGGCAATGGTTACCAGGCTGGATTACCAGAAAGGTGTAGACCTTGTTATTGAAGCCGTTCGTCAATTACTGATCACACCCGGGTACGCAAGTAAATTGTGGCAGCTTATCATTTTGGGAACAGGTGATCCGAAATTAGAAGAGGCTGTCGGGTCATTAGTAGAAAATTTACCCAGTAGACTAAGAGCGGTGATTCGCTTTGATACCGCACTTAGCCATCGCATCTATGCTGGTGCTGATATGCTGCTTATACCTTCGCGATACGAGCCTTGTGGATTGACTCAAATGATTGCCATGCGTTATGGTTGCGTTCCTATTGCCAGATCTACCGGTGGTCTGCGGGATACGATTAAGGATTATGGTTCTAGTCGCAATAGCACGGGGTTCTTGTTCGACGAACCAAGCCCTGAAGCGCTTTCCGAAGCTATCGGAAGAGCCATGCGAATTTATGAGGACAGGGAATCTTGGGTAAAAATTCAACAGCGTGGTATGGGACAAGATTTCTCCTGGATACGTTCAGCTCGGCAGTATTTAAACCTGTATTTGTCCCTGGTTGAGCAATTGACATTAAAGTCACAGGGGGTGTGAAGCGGTTTTCAGTTATTTCTATTCCGAAATGAAATACGGGATTATGACAGGTTGATATAGTCAACGGAAGGAATACAATCCTAAGGGTAACTTATGAAGTTGAAACGTTCTTCGGGAATTATTTTGCATCCAACTAGCTTGCCGGGACCTTATGGGATTGGCGATCTTGGTCCTGAGGCATTCCGGTGGATTGACTTTTTAACGGATGCAGGTTGTGCATTATGGCAGGTGCTGCCGCTGGGACCGACAGGATATGGAGATTCACCATACCAATGTTTTTCCGCTTTTGCTGGTAATCCTTTATTAATCAGCCCTCAGATGCTTCTGTCTGAGGATTTATTGCACTCAAATGACCTTGTGGATGCACCGAATTTTCTTGTGGATTATGTTGATTACGGGGCTGTAATCGATTGGAAATTGGGGGTATTGGATCGCGCTTATATCCGGTTTCAGCAATCAGCACCAATAGATGTTCAAACTGAATTTGCTGATTTTCGTATTGCAGAACAGGACTGGTTGGATGATTTTACGCTCTTTATGGCACTGAAAGAAGCACATGGTGGTGTGCCTTGGGTGTCATGGGAGCAGGAATTGAGGGACCGCAACCCTCGAGCGCTTGTAGCAGCAAGCCAGAAATTTGAAGTCGCAATCCAGCGCCAGGCTTTCCGTCAGTTCTTATTCACCCGACAATGGCGAGAACTTCGAAACTATGCTCGTGATAGAGGGCTTCAAATCATAGGAGATGTGCCGATTTTCGTTGCGCATGACAGTTCCGATGTATGGGCAAATCCCGACCTCTTCTACTTGGATCAATCCGGTCATCCAACAGTAATCGCAGGGGTGCCGCCTGATTATTTCTCTCCCACAGGGCAGCTTTGGGGTAATCCTTTGTATCGTTGGGATGTCCACAAAGAGAGCAACTATAAATGGTGGATTGACCGAATCAGAGCTGTATTGGAGAGGGTAGATATCATCCGCCTTGATCATTTTCGTGGATTTGCTGGTTATTGGGAAATACCTGGCGATGCAAAGACTGCAGAAAAAGGTCGCTGGGTACCTGCACCGGGTATGGATTTTTTTGAAACTCTAGTGGATAGTTTCGGAGAACTTCCATTTATCGCTGAAGACTTGGGGGTGATCACTCCAGATGTAATGGAGTTACGCGCTCATTTTGGTTTTCCGGGCATGAGAATCCTTCAGTTCGGTTTTGAAGGTGGTCCGCAAGATTCCTTTTTGCCCCACAATTATCCAGTAAATTGTGTCGTGTATACTGGAACTCACGACAATGATACGGCTCGAGGTTGGTACGAAAGAGTGGCACAGAATTCAAAAAAGTTCTATCTGGGTTATCTAAACAGTGATGGTAGCAACGTGGCGTGGGATATGATTCGCGCTTGCTGGGCGTCGGTTGCGTTTCTTTCCCTGGCGCCGATGCAAGATTTCTTGGACCTGGGAAACGAGGCTCGTATGAATTATCCTGGAGATCCGAGCGGTAATTGGAAGTGGCGTATGCAGGATGGCGCCTTTGATTCGCAGTTGCGAAAGAAGATCAAGGAGATAAACTTCCTTTTCAACCGCACGGATCCCAAAATTGTGGTTGAAGATAACACCCCAAAATCAACGTAGTAGTCTTCTTTATTCTTTTTCGGCGGTGGGTTCTTCCCAATTGGGAGCCGCTCGCCGCAGTTCTTTTGGTGATACACGGTTTACCCGGCGGCAGTGAGGGCATGGAACATCATAGTGGGTTAAGTTTTCAGCCGTGACCTTATCTAGAGCAGCATAAATTGCATCTCTACTCAAAGAGAACGGTCTATGGCAGTTATAACACCGAAGTTGCATTTTTTTGCTCCTTGATCAATCCTTTTTGTTTCGATTTACAGTCTTTCTGTAATCTCTCAGTTGAAGAAAATTCAAAGTCTTCCTGACCCTATTGATTGTTTTTATTATACAACGTATAGTGGACAAGTCCAGGTTATAATGTTTATATGAAGAATTTCTACACACGCAGTGGTGATGATGGATTCACTGGCCTGATTGGTGAGGGGCGAGTCCCTAAATACCACCAACGCCTGGAAGCTGTCGGCACGGTTGACGAAGCTGCCGCCGCATTAGGGATCGCACGTGCAGCTTGTAAAGCTGATCAAAGTGCCCAGATCGTAGTAATTATACAAAAGGATCTCTATGGTCTGATGGCTGAAATTGCAGCCACACCTGAAAATGCCCTTCGATTTCGAGCGATCGATAATGCCCGAATTCGCTGGCTTGAAGCCCAGACAGATAAAATTGGAGCGCAGGTAGAACTGCCCGAGGGTTTTATCCTCCCAGGGGATTCGCTGGCAGGAGCGGTTTTTGCTCTCGCTCGTACTATCGTACGAAGAGCGGAGCGACTGGTGGCGAAATTACTTCACGAAGAGGAGGTGGAAAACACAGAACTCCTGCGCTACCTTAACCGTCTCTCTTCACTATGCTTCGTGTTGGAATTGTTGGAAAACCAGGCAGGGGGTAAAAGTTCACCCACATTAGCAATCGGCTGAGAAAAGAAAAGGGTGAAAATCAGCGTTTTTAGTAATTAATCTTATTTCCGATTCGCTAACTTCCAGATGATGCCACTGCGCTGTCAATCGCAGTTTTAATTTCTTCATATGATGGCACATATCCAGGCTTGATATTTATGCCATTAACCAAGATTGTAGGTGTGCCAGTAATACCAAATTCATTTCCTTTAGATAAATCCTTATTGATTTCATCCTGGACATCTTTGGTTTTCACACAATTGTTAAATTCTCCCATGTCCAGGTCCAGTTCTTCAGCAAAAGCCGCCAGACGCTTGTCGTTGAACTCGTTCGGAGTGTAATTAAAATTTGCGTATAGGATTCTATGATAATCCCAGAAGCGGTTTTGTTCTGCTGCACACATGCTTGCAATTGCAGCCCGATCGGAGTCTTTGATTGGACTGTTATCATCCAAGAATGGGTAGTTGTAAAAAACGTAATAAACCTCTCCAACAACAGCATGATTTGTTATGACGAAAGGCTCGATAGTTTCAGTGTAATTCTTACATGCGCTGCAAGTAAAATCTTCAAATACTTCAACTAGGACAGGGGCATCGGGATCACCGATAGCTGTGCCATCCGCAAGAGGCCAATCCTGAGGGGTAATCTGAACATATTCACCAACCGGTGCGAGTGCTGCCTGGATTGATGGTGCCATAATTAATCCAAGTAGGACTAAAGCGATGCCTACAATGGCAACGATGGTTAATATTCGACGTTGGCGCTCTTTACGACGGCGTTCTTCTCTGATTGCCTGGCGCTTGCTTATTGATGTATTTTTTATCTTTTTGCTCATCTACATTCCTTGATTTAAAAAAATATCGCCAAATTTTGCCATATAGGGATGATTTTGTCCAGAGCTGAAGCTGAGTTGAGGCTGAGCTGAGGCTAAGGCGATTCTAAGAGATTGCTAGTTGAAATATTGGATATTCTTCACCTGTAAGTTGAAATCCTGCTTTCTTATATAGCGACAGGGAGATCAGATTATCCTTTTGTGTGTTAACGGTAATCGTGCGGGCACCTCTACGAGTAAAAAAGGAAAGTATATCGTGCAGAAGCGCGTATCCTACCCCTTTTCTTTGAACTTGAGGATGTACTGCCAGCCGAGAAATGTGCCCACCAATGGGAGTCGAAGTACTGATTTGATATCCGAAGATTATCTCCTTGTCTTCCACCACTGTTGCTACAGCAGATTGTCTGAAGGCAAGTTCTAAAGCTTCATGAGAATTATGCCATAGTGGAACGAATGACTCAGCATCGAGCACTTGAATCTTGCTGAGATCATCCTGTGTCATTGGGCGGATTTGTGCTGGAATCCTGATGTTCTCGATTGGAATATTTTGTCTTTCCCAACTCAACATAACGACGTGCTGGGCTAATAGAAAATTGCTCTCTCGAAGTAAGGTCTGGAACCAAGCGTGAATTGGGATTGCAGCGACCCATTTAATATCCTTTTCCTTCTTCAGCAATGAGAGGGCTACATTCCACAGAGCATTCCATGTGTTCTCTACCTTCAAATCGGAGGAAACGGCGAACATTCGAATCCATGCAATCGAGGGGAGATCTGGTGGACATGCCAGCGAAGCGACAATCTCGCCATCTTTTTCTGCAATTATAAAAGGATGACAGCCAACCCAATCCAACGGAGGTTTCCAATCCAGGTGGCGATGAACATAGACCTCAAAATGGATTAGGTACGCAAGCTCTTTTTGATCCTTATATGTTGCTGTGCGGATTGTGAAATCTGATCGAGTCATCACTAATAACTTATTATGCTTGAAACATCCGAAAAGAGATTTCAAGACTTATGTTTGAATTATCGGCATGGTATAACCAAGACCTGAACGTGTAACGATATGCTGAGGATGCTTAGGATCAGTTTCCAGTTTATGCCGCATACGAGAGATACAGACCCAAAAAATTTCTTTATCGTCCCTATATTCAGGTCCCCAAACAGTCTCTAACAATTGTTCTGCTGTCAGCACATTACCAACATTATGAGCGAATTGCAGCAGCAGGCGATATTCGGTCGCGGATAAATAGACAGGATTGTCATCTCTATAAACTTCCGCGCGTGTGAAATCAATACGCAGATTTCCATGGATGAAAGTCCCTTGTTTAAAGGTAGTCTCTTGACTCTGAGCCCGGCGCAGCACTGCTCGAACTCGAGCCAGCAGTTCAGTTATTGAGAACGGCTTGACTATGTAATCATCTGCACCGAGGTCAAATCCATGTACTCGATCGATTTCCTTTCCAAAGACAGTCACCATAATAATCGGGACACTTGAGAATTCACGTATTCGTTCACAGGCAGTAAATCCATCTAGAACCGGCATCCTGATATCAAGTAAAATTAAATCCGGATGTTCCTTTACTGCGATGTCGACGGCTTCTTGACCATTAGATGCTTTCAACACGTTGTAACCCTCGGTTGCCAGGTTACACTCCATCAGTCGCAAGTAACGGTCTTCGTCGTCAACAATTAAAATGTTAGTACTCATGTTGACCTCGTGAACTTGTTATTTATTGAGTGGGTTGCTCATTTGGCAAGAAAATGTGGATCGTTGTTCCTGCTCCGATCTCGGACTGCGCGTAGATTTTACCATTATGGGCTTCAATTATTTTACGACAAATGAACAAACCTAGACCAGCGCCTGGAATGGATTTGTTTGATTGAGACGGGACGCGATAGAAGCGGTCGAATATCTGCTCGAGGTGATCGGGATGAATTCCTGGACCTTCATCTGTGATAGTGATATGTACTAATTGGTCGTTGGTTGTCCCGACGGCGATCGAAACTAAAGAGTTGGGGGAGTGTTTGGAATTGTTATTAAATATATTATCAAAAACTTGAACCAATCGGATCGGGTCTGCAGGTATTTCAATATCAGTGACTGTTTGGTTGAAATTAATCTTCAGGGTTTCATCCCTTGCTCTAGCTCGTTGAATAGCTTCTTGAATTAATATTTCTATCTTCACCGGTTGAAAGGTCATATCAAAAGTTCCGGTCTGAAGATGGGATGCATCCATAAAAGATTCGATTAATAATGTTAACCGGTCAGATTCATCGCTAATTATTTGTAAAAACTCGAGCCGTTCATGCTCACTCCATGAAACGTCATTGCGCAACAATGTAGTTGTGTACCCCTTAATGTAGCCTAGAGGGGTTAATAACTCGTGTGAGATCGTGGACGTGAAATCATCTCGTAGTATTTCAATGCGGTGTTTGGCTTCAAGGCTGGCTACCTTGTTCACCAAATTTTGGTGCTCCAAGAGTCGGGCGACGTTTTCGGAAAAATATTTAGCCAGGCGGACTTGGCTTTCTGTGTATGGAGGACCCCCGAAGCGGATAAATACGAGGGATCCAATTATGTCGACACCCGTTATTATGAGAGGAAAACCAAGATAATGGCGAATACCTGTGCGGTCTGGAATACTATCTGTCAGATCCTCCACATATAAGATCGTTTTTTCTTCGGTGTAGGCTTTCTGTGCAACAGATTCTCCCCAAACTAGGTCGGCCTCGAGGAAACGACCACGACCTATAGCCTTGGGATGAACGGGTTCTAGTTGTGAATCGTGGCTTGGTCTATAAATTACGATGTTGTCAAAGATAAATACCTGCCGGGCTAATTGAATGATCTCTTCCAATGCACTATCAGTGTTTTCAGCTCCGGCAATTGTACTGCTGATTTCGTATACAACCTCCAATTCTTGAGGGTGAAGTGTACTGCTGGCGCTGCTCTCTTTTCGCATTATGGAATATCCATATTAAAAGTAAAATCCTATAAAAATTGAGAATATCTGTTAAGACTTAATTTATGTAAATGCTGGAGCTTCTTGCAGATATAATACCATATCCAGCTTGCCACGATCTATTGAGGTGCAATAATCAGGTAGGGTTTTGAAGGTAGAAAAGATGGGCAGTGAGGTTTGGAAAAGGAGAATCGAGTATTAAATCGAATATAGTATAGATCAAAACGCAAAAGAATTCTCGGATTCTAACAATCGACAAGTTATAATAATATATGTTCAAGCGCTACTTTGCTTGGTGATACTAAACTTACTAATGGAGGGTAATTGTGCAAACTTGTTCCAAGTGCCATACGCAAGTGCTGGATTCGGCGACTAAATGTATAAACTGCGATGCGGAATTAAACGATTGGTCAACTACATCGATAGCCCTAAAACGATTGCAAGCGAATCCTCGTGTCAACTATGTGCGTGTCTCTGTCGCACATGATTGTTGCCCGGCTTGCCGGGATATAGAAGGAGCGTATGCTAAGGATGCTGTTCCGAAACTTCCT
>CBFDCK010000076.1:0-14304 GCA_965603285.1 uncultured bacterium | reverse complement strand
AAATCTGTCACAATAAGGATACAATTAATCCACTCAGAATTTAATTCAAGGAGAAGGCACTGATCATGAATGAATCAAAGGAATTTCCCGGTTTGCAAAAATTTTCGCCAACCTTCATCAAAGTACGCTACCCAGTCCCGTCTGATATCGAAATCGCACAAGAAGCCAAGCTTAAACCCATATCTCAAATCGCAGATGAAGTGGGCTTGCTTCCTGAAGAACTTGAGCTGCAAGGTAATTATAAAGCCAAAGTTCGTCTTGAGGTGCTGGAGAGACTTAAAGATGTGCCTGATGGTAAATATATTGATGTGACAGCTATCACACCGACTCCCCTTGGAGAAGGCAAAAGCACAACAATGGTCGGCCTGAGCCAGGCTTTAGGCGCCCACCTGGGTAAGCGCGTTTTCACATGCATCCGACAGCCGAGCCAGGGTCCAACTTTCGGGATTAAGGGTGGGGCTGCGGGCGGCGGCTACAGTCAAGTTATACCGATGGAAGATTTTAACCTGCACCTCACGGGTGATCTCCATGCCATTACTGCTGCTAACAATCTGTTGGCGGCTGCCATCGATACCCGCAGGTTCCACGAATCGCGCCAAAAGGACGATGCACTTTTCCGGCGCTTATGCCCACCAGACAAGCAAGGCAACCGCGAGTTTGCCCCTTCGATGTTAACGCGCTTGGAGAAACTGGGTATAAATAAGACCGATCCCAATGAGCTGACGCCTGAGGAGATCAGCCGCTTCGTGCGTCTGGACATTGACCCCAACAGCATCACCTGGCGCCGAGTGGTCGACACAAACGACCGCATGCTACGTGGTATCACAATTGGTGAGGGACCAAAAGAGAAAGGCTTTACTCGTGATACTGGTTTTGATATCACAGTTGCCAGTGAAATTATGGCCATCCTGGCTCTTACGACCGATCTGGCTGATATGCGTGAGCGTATCGGACGGATCGTGATCGGCACGAACAGTAAAGGTGAGGCGGTTACAGCAGAAGATTTGGGCTGTGCAGGGGCGATGACCGTACTGATGAAGGAAGCCATCAAACCCACTTTAATGCAAACTCTGGAAGGCACTCCGGCATTTGTACACGCGGGTCCGTTCGCCAATATCGCCCATGGTAACAGTTCCATCATCGCCGACAAAATCGCATTGAAGTTGGCTGATTACGTTGTCACCGAATCAGGCTTCGGTGCCGATATCGGTATGGAGAAGTTCTTCGACATTAAGTGCCGTTACTCGGGCCTTATCCCCAACGTAGTGGTCCTGGTGGCAACCGTCAGGGCACTCAAGATGCACGGTGGTGGTCCAACGGTAAGAGCTGGACAACCGCTTGATCCTGCTTACACAGAAGAGAACCTCGAGCTGTTAGCGGCAGGTTTAGGTAATCTTGAGGTTCATATTAAGAACGCCCTAGGTTTTGGTATTCCAGTTGTGGTGGCGGTAAACTCATTTGCCGATGACACCCAAGCAGAAGTAGAGCTGGTAAGACAGGCTGCCATCGATGCAGGTGCGGAGGATGCTGTCATCTCCCGTCACTGGATGGAAGGTGGTGCCGGGGCGAAAGCACTGGGAGAAGCAGTTGTGGCGGCATGTGAGAAACCCAGCAATTTCGACTTTCTCTATCCATTGGAAGGCACTTCAATCAAAGAGAAAATCGAGATAATCTGCAGGGAAATCTACGGTGCAGATGGTGTGGAATACACAGAGGAAGCCGAGAAAAAAGTTGAGCTTTATACCAAACTGGGCTTCGACGAGCTGCCGATGTGCATGGCTAAAACCCATCTCAGTCTGAGCCATGATCCGACTCTCAAGGGAGTGCCGGAAGGTTTCATCGTGCCGATTGTTGATATTCGCGCTTCGGTGGGTGCAGGTTTCCTATACCCGCTTTTGGGAGAGATGAGCACCATGCCAGGTTTGCCCACTCGACCGGTCTATTATAACGTTGACCTTGACCTGGAAACCGGACGTGTCATCGGTTTGTTCTAAGGTTTGCTGAGTTAAACAGAACGCAACGACATTCTGAAGTCAAATATGATTGAAACACCCGGTGTGTAAACTAGCCGGGTGTTTTAAATTGTTTTTTTTGACTTTGCTGCTATTCTGAAGCTTTGTTGAAGTATTTTCTATAATCAAATCCCCCTTCTATTGCAAGCGTAAAATGTACAGCAGTTTGGGTGTCCTCGGTAAGGCGGCATTTATGCGCCAGTCGCATCCCTGGCACCCAGATAATTTCGCACCCAGAAGTGACCACGGGCCACTTGTCTCTAACCCGGCGGGGCAGCTTGAGATTGACCATAAGATCGGATACTTTCAGGGAGCCTGCAGCCATCCCGAGTGGTTTAATCCGGTCTCCAGGTCGACGAGTGCGGATAAGGAGAGGAAGCTGCAAGCATTTAAAATCAGCCCAAGCCTGGAATGGATCGTCATTTGTAATAACTTTCCTGCGGGTGACTTGTCCATCTTCGACTAACTCGGCAGATAACCTCCAGCCCTGGTTGATCTTCAATACATCCGGGACGTTCAACACGAGCTCTACGTCTCTATCCAACTGCGGCCAATTGCGGGATGGTAAGGCTGCTTCCTGGTATATGATATACAAACGATCATCTTCAATCAACAACCGCAATCCGGAAATCAAATTAATTTCCCCACTGCGAGGTGGTGTATCAAGGAATCCAATAGCTCGTGCTATAGTATTGAAATCCACATCACGCAGTCCGGGGCGAAGGTGGTTGATACCCCGGCGCAGGATATGGCGTTGAAGACCGAGAGGCTGGCTATGAATTAAGTTAAGGTCAAATGCCACATATTCGGATCCGGATTCAAGCAAACATTTTTGCCATCCTGTATCCACTAAATTCTCTACAACATCATAATCTCCTTGTAAAACGTCAGCCATCCGGAAAATTAACTGCCGCAAGCGGGGATTGTAGCTTTCAAGATGGGGGATGAGTTCGTGTCTCAAACGGTTGCGGTAGTAGCGGGTATCGAGGTTGCTCAAATCAATGGATGGATGCAATTCATGACTCTCGATATAAGCTTCAATCTCCTCACGCCAGACACCCAAAAGGGGGCGTATGAGCGGGATATCTTTGCTCCAGGGGTTTGGCAAACTTCGGTAAGGCATACCTCTCAATCCTGACAGCCCTGATCCGCGCAGTAAATGCATTAGGATGGTCTCTACCTGATCATCGGCGTTATGCCCTATTGCAACTGCTTGCACACCAAGCCTCTCAGCTTGTTGAAATATGAATTCGTACCGGGTAACTCGTGAGGCTTCTTCCACTGACAGCCTGTGCGTTTCAGCGTATCTAACGACGTTCTTTTGCCCTAACAGGAAAGGTATTCCCATGTCTTCTGCTGTCTTCCTGACGACTTGTGCTTCAGCTCGCGATTCGGATCTCAAACAGTGGTCGAAGTGAGCAATAATGATATTGTAATCAAGGTGTATTAGCACATCCAGCAAGCATAAGCTGTCATGACCCCCAGATACTCCGACAATCAATACCCGGTCTGACGCGATGAGACATTTGTTTTGCAGGACAGTTTGGATTTTTTCTAACATGGTTGCTGAGATTATAATTGATGGAGAGAAAATCATTGTAAAATATAGATTATTAGAATCACTTTCTTCTTTTCAGGTCTAAATAACAGTGTTTTTAATAATGTTATACTCTTGTTTGCACATCTTATTCTAAACTACTAAAATATTACGGCTTAGGCGATTCCCACAGTGGTGGTTTCAATCGATAATTAATGAATAGCCTTACGAATAAGACACAAATGGATATTCGCTGTGCCGCTGATATTATCAGGAGCAGCAATTATTCGGTTGTGCTTACTGGGGCGGGGGTTTCGACGCCGTCAGGAATTCCTGATTTCAGGTCGAGCGAGGGAGGCTTGTGGACCAAGTATGACCCGTTTGAAGTCGCTTCTCTCTCAACATTCCGGTACAACCCGAAGAAGTTCTATAATTGGATTCATCCTTTTGCTGTACAGATCCGGGACGCACAGCCAAACCGGGCGCATGTTGGATTCGCTCGCTTGGAAGAGACCGGTCACATAAAATCGATAATAACGCAAAATATTGATTGCCTGCACCAGCGTGCAGGTTCGAAGAATGTCATAGAAGTGCATGGCTCTTGGGAACGCATGAGCTGTACGGATTGTTTTCGCAGTTTCCCATCCCAAGGTCACATTGAACCTTTCCTGAGCGACGGTACAATTCCATATTGTCCTGATTGTGGAAGTGTCCTTAAACCCGATCTGGTGCTGATGGGGGAGTCGCTGCCTGCCCGGAACTGGATGCAGGCAAATGAAGCCAGCAAAGCGTGTGATCTAATGATCGTTGTCGGTTCCTCCCTGGAGATCATGCCGGTTGCGGGACTGCCAATGCGGGCTTTGGAAAACAGAGCGCACCTTATTGTGATCAATCATTCCGAGACTTATATTGATATGCGTGCGGATGTAGTACTGCATGAGGATGTGGCAGAAGTGATTCCCATGATCGTAGGTAAAATTCTGGGGGATTAATCAGGTATCTGCGATTGCGTCATTGGATCCAATAAAACCTTAAAAACTGCTGGTTGGGCAGCTCGCTCAAATGCTGTCAATGCATCTGACAAAGGAAAACGACCTGATATTAGAGGTGTTGGATCGACTTTTCCGCTTTCCAGTAGACGTAGAGCTGGAGGAAATGACCCGCAGCGAGATCCAACAATAGAGATTTCATCCACAACCAGAGCTGAGAAATTCACCTGAACCTCACCCTTATAAGTGCTTTTGAGGACGATCGTACCTAATGGTCGCACCGCCAGTCTTGCCAGATTAAAACCGGAGGCAGAGCCGGTCGCTTCAACGACAGTGTCCCATTTATCTGGCTCAACCTCATTTTCTCTTACCGTTGAAATATTGGATCTTTGCAGGAGTTCTCGCTGCTGAGGGTGACGGGTCACTACATTGAGATCGCAGCCCGTAAGCGATAAAGTGCGGGCTATCAGCTGTCCCAAGCGACCCGCGCCGACTACCAATACACTGTCAAGAGGATGGATTTGTACTTGTTCCTGTATTTCCAAGGCTGCAGCCATCGGTTCTGTGAACACTGCCGCTTCATTTGGCACGTTATCCGGGACTGGATGGAGGTTCTTCAAAGGCAGAGTAAGGAACTCTGCGAATGAACCATTCTTCTCCTTGATGCCTAGAACTGACCTGTTTGCGCAGTGATGCGAGCGTCCAACCCGGCAGGCATCACACTCGCCGCAGACAATATTGATCTCTCCTACTACTCGTTTTCCGATCCAATCAGAATTTTGAGGAGCTTTGACGACTTCTCCAACGAACTCGTGCCCAAGCACACCCTTGAATGGATAATAACCTCTGACCATTTCAAGGTCTGTGGCACAGATACCTGACAGGTGGACTTTTACAAGCGCTTCTCCTGGAGTTGGTTCTGGAACAGGCAGATCATCCCGTATAGATAATGAATTATTTTCTAGCCAGAGTGCCAACATTAACGTTGTCCTCGCCGCCCAAACTGCCGCTCCAGGAGGTCAACCGAGAGGTGGATCATAGTGGGTCGACCGTGGGGGCAGGTGCGTGGAGACTGGCAAGCTTCAAGGTCCGTCAGTAAAGCTCTTTGCTCTTCGGGTGAGAGGTTCTTACCGGCTTTGATGGCAGCGCGTTTACAGATTCTGGCGATTATGCGTGCCTCCAATTCTGCCTTCAAAGGTGTTTCGTCCTCCTCAAAATCTTCCACCAGGATACGGAGCGAAGCAGCCGGATCATGATTTTCCAGGATGGCTGGAACAGCGCGTATAAGGAATGAATTATGTCCAAATAATTCAACCTGGAAACCTATTTTTCCCAATATGTCTATCTGTTCTTGCAGCAGGCGCGTCTCATCAGAAGGCAGATCAATGGCAACAGGCTGCAAGAGGATCTGGGATGGGATTGAACTATCACGCTGCTTCATAACTCGTTCGAACAATACTCTCTCATGAGCTGCATGTTGGTCAATCAGATATAGTCCATCTGGACCTTCTGCAACCAGGTAGGTGGATGCGACCTGTCCAACCGGACGCAGGAGAGGCGCATGCTGGGCACCAAAACCAGTCTTGGTTATAGGTGGGGATTGTGAGGCTGGAGTTGGGGAACTGCCTTCTGGTATTGCCCCCCATTCCTTGCGCTGGTTTTCGATATCACGCCATCCCCAAGTTGGATCTATTGTACGAGGTTCTCCCCAAGCAGATCCATCAGACCAGTGTGGTTGTAACTCCACATTTGGAACCGGGCTGTGCGCCAGAAGTGCCCGCCGGACGGCGCTCTGCACGCTGCTAAAAATTTTCGCAGGCTCGCGAAAACGTACTTCGGCTTTAGTGGGGTGTACGTTTACATCCACCATTTCGGGAGGCATTTTGAGGAACAGTACGGTAATTGGGTAGCGATTGACCATTAAAAGGGTATGATAGGCTTTGATCACAGCCGCGCTGAGAGCCGCGTCTTTCACTGGACGTCCATTAACAAAGAACGTAAGCTCGCGCCTGTTGGATCGGGTAAGCGAGGTGGGGCTGGTGAAACCCAATACTTGAATCCAATCGTCTTCTGATATCACTTCAATTAATTGGCGCGCAATTTCAACGCCGTATATGGTGCCTAAAATCTCACGTCGATTTCCATTTCCACTGGTTTGCAGTGCTAGGCGACCATCCTGGTGGAGGCTAAACCGGACAAGTGGGTATGCCAATGAATATCGAGTGACTAACTTATCAATTGCACGGCGTTCGGTCTGGTCGTGTTTTAAGAACTTCAATCGAGCAGGAACGTTAAAAAATAGGTTCTCAACCCGTACAACAGTACCCACCGGTGAACCCAATGGTTGCACCGATGAGGATTGCCCTCCCTCAACTTGCAAGCGGGTACCCAAATCCGTATCAGCGGTTCGGGAAGTTAACGTTAAGCGCGCTACTGAACCAATGGAGGCCAGGGCTTCTCCTCGAAAGCCAAGGGAAGCGATACAATGCAGGTCTTCCGGACCCTCCAGCTTGTTGGTCGCGTGGCGTTCGACTGCCAGGGCAAGTTGATCAACCGGTATTCCGCAGCCATCATCAGCAACCTCGATTAACCGCTTCCCAGCGTCCTCTACAGTTATCGTAACAGAATTCGCCCCGGCATCTAAAGAATTTTCTACCAACTCTTTGACGACCGACGCAGGGCGTTCGACGACTTCGCCGGCTGCAATTTGGGATGCCACCTCGGGTGGTAAGATATGGATGGGCATGGAATAATTATACAGTGAATAGGGAATTAGAAAAATGGAATTTGCGTTTTAATATGAGTATCCGCACTATACTCAATTGTCTATCGCTTTTATAATAACCAAATGCGTTACACTACAATATTTTTTGATCTGGATGATACGTTATATACGAGTAATAATGGGTTGTGGGATGCAATAGGTGCTCGAATGAACCGCTACATGGTCGAGCGAGTAGGGTTGCCGGATGGAGAGGTTCCCCTCTTGCGACGCCATTATTTTGAAACCTATGGGACCACGCTGAGAGGTTTGCAACGACACCATAAAGTCGATTCTGATGATTACCTGGCGTTTGTACATGACCTTCGTTTAAGGGATTACTTGCAGCCTGAACCAGAATTGCGGCACTTGCTGCTTAGTTTACCGCAGCGGTGTTGGATTTTTACAAATGCGGATTCTGAGCATGCCAAGCGGGTCTTAACAATTCTGGGACTGGTGGAGTGTTTTAGCGGGATCATTGATGTAAAAGCGATGGACTTCGCTTGTAAACCAGAGCCAGAAGCTTACCAGCGTGCGTTATACATAGCGGGTAACCCAGCGCCAGAAGAGTGTGTCCTTATTGATGATTCCTCTCTAAATCTGAAAGCAGCACGCGATTTGGGCATGATGACAATCTTAGTTCGTTCAGATGCAAATGAACATCCCGCAGCTGCATATACCATTCCAAATCTAGATGTCCTGCGACAAACTGTTCCGATACTCTGGGCAGGATATTAGGAGATAGCTAATGGATTATTCGAAAGCTGCACTCGTGATATTCTTTACTTTAGTAATCGTTATTGGATTTAATGTGGTGATCTATTTTTCTTATTCCAAAAGAAATGATGGTGGCGGAGGAGCTGTCGATATGCTTCGAAGCGCTTACAAACGAGCACGGAATCCTTGGGAGATTGAGAATTCAAATCTCAAGGAATTATCCGAGCGAGTTGCAGAATTGAAAAAAGACGTACATAATAATCAAGAGGATACACATAATTGAGTTGAACTTCTTTCATCTTATAGCACTTGAGAACTTCCAGATGTTGGGGTAACGAAGTATGTTTGTTGGAGACGGTTTAATGATCAACAAAGAGATCCTCATGCAGGAAGCAACTGCGGGAGTTTCCTCAGGCTGTACTTTAGTTTTGGGTGGAATGACCCTTTATAGGAGACCGATGGAGTTTGTACGAGCCTTACTTAATCGCTTTTATTCCATTGGTGAACCGCGTGACCTGACACTTTTATCTTTTGCAGCTGGGTTTGAGAGCGGTTTGCTTGTCGGTGCCTGGATGGTTTCGTGAGTGCGTGCATGCTATTTTGGTTTGGAAATTTTCGGGTTGGTTCCGATGTTCACTTATTTCACCAATCGAGGAGAAATTGAAATCATAGAAGAAACTGAAGCGAGTTATTCGTTAGGTTTACGTGCCCAAATCGCGGGTGTTGGTTTTATGCCTGCTCGTGTTTGGTTGGGGACAGATTTGCCTGCACTGCGCCCTGATGTTCGCACCACCATCGATCCATATAGCAATGAAGAGTTGATAGCTTTCCCTGCCATTCGACCTGACTTGGCAGTGATTCATGCGATCCAGCCTCCTTCGACGTTTTCATTCAACAAATGGCGGTATGAGTTCTAGCGTAATATTTATATTTCTCTAATCGTAGTGTAATAAAATTGAAATACAATTTTGATAATATATGTATGCTATTGGATCTTTAGATACCCCCATATTATTTTCGATCATTTATAAAGTTGATCCATAGTTGGTCTAGTGTACTGAGAGCATTTCCAGGAGATTAGAAATGAAATTAAAGACTTTGATTATTGTGACTGGGGTGGTTGTGGCTTTGATACTTCTAACGGGCACTTTCTCAGCCGGTTTCGTGGCTGGTCGTGTAGTTGTTTCTGCCGATGCTAACCCTCTCATTTTCTTCCCTGAGATTATTGGAATATCAGAACAAACTGATGCATCAAACGAAGAGCCTCGCGCTGAAACCCCCCAGGAATTAATTGAATTATTCCAACCATTTTGGCAGACCTGGGACCTTGTGGAAGCCGATTACGTTGATCAACCCATCAATGAAGAAGCTATGATGCAAGGCGCAATAAGCGGTATGCTCGAATCGTTGGACGACCAGCACACATCGTATTTAGACCCCGATATGTTTGAACGGGCGAATGCACAATTAGAAGGTGAAGAATATGAAGGTATTGGAGCCTGGGTCGATATCACGGGAGATTATTTGACAATCATCAGTCCTATGCCGGGTTCTCCGGCCGAAAAAGCTGGATTGCAACCCAACGACAAAGTGATCGCCATCGATGGGGAAGATATGACCGGGATTGACGGAGAATTAGTTCGCCAGCGTGTGATTGGACCTAAGGATACAAAAGTGCTTT
This sequence comes from uncultured bacterium, assembly GCA_965603285.1. Lineage (GTDB taxonomy): Bacteria > Chloroflexota > Anaerolineae > Anaerolineales > UBA4823 > JAUWPO01. The sequence continues at coordinate 4,607 of CBFDCK010000076.1, read as the reverse complement.
TGACCATTCAACGAGAGAGTGTTGAGGAGCCCTTTGATGTCGAAGTTGCGCGTGCCAGTATCGTCGTTCCTTCGGTGGATTATCGAATGTTAGATGAAGATATTGCATACATTCAGTTGTATACCTTTGGCGATAAAACTGGGCGCGATTTGCGTGCTGCACTTAAAGAACTATTGGCTCAAGAGCCAGTGGGTTTAATCCTTGATTTGCGTTATAACGGGGGAGGATTCCTGAACACTGCAATCGAAGTGGTCTCTGAGTTTATCGGTGATGGTGTTGTAATGTACGAAGAATATGGAGATGGAAGTCGAGATACGTATAATGCCAAGCGCGGCGGTCGTGCTACTGAAATCCCTCTAGTTGTATTGATTAACGAAGGGAGCGCCTCGGCCTCTGAGATTGTTGCGGGAGCAATTCAAGATCGTGAGCGCGGCTTTTTGGTGGGCGCAACTTCGTTTGGGAAGGGGTCTGTTCAGAATTACACTTCCTTGATGAACGATCAGGGCGCGGTGCGCATAACCATTGCCCGCTGGCTGACCCCCAACGGACGCCAGATTATGGTGATCGGTCTTGAACCTGATTACGTGGTTGAATTCACTGAAGAGGATTTCGAAAATGACATTGATCCCCAACTTGATAAAGCAATAGAATTGTTGATAAAGAACAGCCAGTGAGTCATCAAGGGTCATCGGTTTCCTCTCCTGAAATTGCAGCCCACGAATTAGGATATACATTGCAGGATAAGGAGGGATATTTCCCACTTCGCTTGAGGGCAGCCATCATACCAGCTGTCAATATCTGCTCGTATCTCGGGTGAGACCGTGATAGCGATAGGATCACCTTTAGGCGACTTCAAAAATACTGTAACAGTAGGGGTGGTCAGTGCAACTGGTCGGATGATAGATACTGGTCGGGGTTACGAGATTGAAGGATCAATCCAAACAGATGCTGCAATTAACAGCGGTAACTCAGGCGGACCGCTTATAAATTTAGCCGGTGAAGTGATTGGAATAAATACACTGATAATTCGCGGCAGCATTCTCGGCAGTGCACCAGTGTAAGTATTGGGGTTTCCAATTCCATCGAACCTGGCTAGAATATTCGTTGGCCAGATCATACAGAAGACTACTTTTTACGACCTTACATTGGCATACATATGTAACCAATCACGCCGAATATTGCGAAGGCTTACGATTTTCCCGTTGAATGGGGTGTGTATGTAACCGAAGTTGAGCTCAGCAGTCCGGCGGGAAGAAGTAATCTGCTGCCGGGTGATATCTTTACCAAGATAGGAGATATCGCATTAGATGAGGAGCATACGTTTGTCAATACGTTGTTTGCATTTCAACCAGGGGAAACAGTGACTATAGAAATTCTGCGAGGTGATAGTGCTATTCGGATTCAAGCCACTTTCGGGGAGACAATATCGGGCTAGAGAAAAAGACCTGGAAGATCCTCATTTTTCTTATTTCGCCCAAATCCGGTATAATCCGCCCAATGCGCAAGTTTATTTTTGCAATAGCTATTTTAATCGGGATAGTCTTCGTACTGGTCAATATCGCCGAAGTGCAATCAATCGTTGACACATTAAAGAAGGGGGATTTACGCTTTCTATTTTTAGCATTAGGGGTTGAGGCACTGTGGATGTTAAATGTTGCAGCCTCTTACCGTTATGTCTACAAGGCACTTAGTCTCGACGAACGAACTGGCAGGCTGATTATGATGGCAGCCGCAGCAAATTTTGTGAACGTGATTGCACCCAGCGGTGGAGTAGGGGGAATGGGTGTTTTTATCTCAGAGGCTAGAAGAAACAGGTATTCCTCCGCTAAAGTGACGGTAGCCGGTGCGTTAGTGGTGATGTTTGATTATCTTGGTTTTCTTAGTGTCCTTGGATTAGGTTTTGTGGTTTTGTTTCGGCGAAATAATATAAACTCAGCGGAGTTGTTCGCCTCAGTTTTCCTTCTTTTAATTGCGATTGTCTGGGGGACAATGCTCTATCTAGGTATGCGATCAGAACAAACCTTTGGCAGGATCTTAGCAAAGCTGGTTGGCATGGCAAATGGTGCCCTAAGACCTTTTATTCGCCGAGAATATTTATCTGAAGAACGAGCATACGCGTTTGCTCATGATGCCTCTGCGGGTTTAATTCTGTTGAGGCAAAAACCCATTAATTTAATAATACCTGCGTTTCTAGGATTAACGAGTAAGCTGTTATTGATGTTGATCCTCTTATTATTATTTCTGGCATTCCAAGTATCTTTCTCGGCTGGCACTATTGTGGCTGGTTTCAGTATGGGTTATCTTTTTTATATCGTCTCTCCTACACCTTCAGGAATTGGGTTCATGGAAGGCGCATTGACATTGGGTCTCAGTTCTTTAAACGTTCCCATCGGAGCAGCGGCTGTAATTGCCTTAGCCTACCGGGGCATTACATTTTGGTTGCCGCTGCTGGTGGGAATGTTGGCTTTTCGCTGGCTGGGTCGGGAAAAAAGTATTGAAGCCTCGGTTTGAATGGATGGTTTCCACCCTCAATTTTGTTCATTGCCGAAGGTCAGCGGGGGTTGTGGTTTTTCGTTGACTAATAATTGGAAGACATCCGGTCGGGCGTAGTGCCCGACGACGTCAAAATCGAATTTCCCTTTGGCTACTTCTGCTAAATCCAAATTGGCAAACAGAATATCTTCTCGGTCATACAATGGTCCTGCGATGATCTCTCCGAGCGGGGAAACGATCACGCTCCCACCTCTACACAATACCTCGGGTTGGTGCTCCAGTTCTTCTAGTCCTTCCAAATCGGACGGATATTTGGATTTGGTTACGTATTGGTTGCATCCCAGGACGTAGCAGCGTCCTTCGCATGCGATATGGCGGAGTGTAGCCAGCCAGGTATCGCGTGAATCAGCCGTAGGTGCAAGATAAATCTCCACACCTTTACCATACATCGCCATGCGAGCAAGCGGCATATAGTTCTCCCAACATATTAATCCTCCGATAACCCCAAATTCTGTATCGAGTGCCGTCAATGTGCTGCCGTCCCCTTCACCCCATATGAGGCGCTCAGCAGCTGTTGGTTTGAGTTTTCTGTGTTTACCCAACAAGCGACCATCTGGACCAAAGTACAGCAGCGTGCAGTACAAAGTGCCTCGGCTGAACTGGTTATCACGCTCAATCACGCCGATCGCAACGTAGGATTTCGCGTTTCGGGCAGCTTTACCTATTAATTGCGTGCATGGACCGGGAACATCGATTGCGTTTGACCAATAGCGCTGCCAGGTTAGCCTCCCGCTTGAACTACGGCTACCCACAACTGTACCAAATGTAAGACCACGAGGATATGCGGGGATAAACGCTTCGGGGAAAAGGACGAGTTTAGCGCCTTGTTTAGCTGTTTCATTAATCAAACGGCAGGCTTTATCGACGCACTCACTTTTATCAAAGAGCACAGACGCAGCCTGAACAACTGCTACTTTCACTTTCTGCATTGTGTCACTCATTAATATATATATGCGCGACTGTTTACTCTTCGGAGACGACAGCCGGTTGGGAGGATGTTTTGCGCTCCCCACGAAACACCAGCCATACAGCACCGAGTCCGAAAATCATTGCAATGACACTGACAGCCCAGCCAAAGTAAGGTATGGCTATCAATAGTACATATATTAAAAGACCAAGGATAAGAGCAATAATTTTATGATTTGCGGCGTTTGGAGCAATCCGTTCTAGGATCATAAGCCCGACCAGATAGGAGACGATTACCTTGCTCACGTAGAACACAAAAAGAGTGAACAGGGAAAAAGCCAGAACCAGACTTGAATAACCTATTCCCCAAAAGTAGAAGGCCAGATTCCAGAGTGTGATATATCCCAATCCAAGTCCGATGGTGAGGATGATCGCGGCTAGCACTGTTGCAATTACAAAACCATTAAATGCGATCACCAGTCCCAACAAGCCGTATCCGGACGACTGGAGCGGTGCAGATCTAATTTTTTCAGACCAGTCGGTTAATTTATTTGGGAGCAACCACACAACCAACAATCCAACAATCAGGTAGGTGACGAACGCCCCAGCCCGATCGAGAGCCCATTCCGTAACGACATCGGTTTGGATGCCTGATGTATTTATTTGTTCAAAGTTACGGGTACCAGTTGAAATTTGTTCGTATCGGAATTCCCCAGTAGGATGGTTGGAGTAACTGACCAGCCTTTTTGAGGCAGGAGTAAATACAACCTGTTTAGAGTCCAATTTGGCTTCGTCTGTCTCGTCATTATCGGGCTCGTCCGCTGGAGTAGACTGTAATTCGGGCAGCACCTCTTCTTCAACGCCCTCACGGATGATATCAATGAACTCTAACAAACCAATGGTTGCTTTAAAATCTCTGCCTACTTGCCCCGCCAATTGAGCTCTTAGTGAGGCAGCCACCAGATCTCGTCCTACGACTGACCCAGGTTCGGTGACCAGGCGTAATCCAGCAAAGTAAACGTTGCGTTCGATCTTCGATGATGAACCAAGATTTAAGGTGCTTCCGATGGAATAGACGCTGCCTTGAATTTCGCCATCGATTGTGATGTCCTGCCCGGCAGTGATGAGGCTGCCGTTTACGTCCCCAT
>CBFDCK010000075.1:0-14519 GCA_965603285.1 uncultured bacterium | reverse complement strand
ATGGGGGCAGATGCGGTTAAGCTGCTGATCTATTACCACCCTGAAGGGGGCAAGCTGACTGAGCAGCAGGAGAGATTCACATCCCGGGTTATAGCCGCGTGCCGGAAAGCCGATATTGCGCTCTTCCTGGAGCCTCTTTCATACAGCATTGATCCTGAGGTTGACAAAGGGTCGCCTGCCTTCGCCGCTCAAAGACCAGGTATTATTACCGAGATCGCGCGGCGATTGGGCAATTTGGGTCCCGACGTACTCAAACTGGAATTCCCTGTAGACTCAAATCTTGAACCCGATGAAGCCAAATGGGCTGAGGCTTGCGAAGCTGTTTCGATTGCTTCCCCATGCCCGTGGGCGGTCCTCAGTGCAGGAGTGGATTTTGACACCTTTGCACGACAAGTGGAAGTTGCCTGCAAGTCGGGATCCTCCGGTTTCATTGGAGGTCGGGCTGTCTGGAAAGAAGGCATTTCGATGCCAGAAGGAGAACGAGAATCTTGGTTAAAGGAGATAGCTGCAGCACGATTAGCTAGACTGACTGAGATCGCAAACCAATATGCCCGCCCATGGAGGGCATATTATCCTGATTTAGCAAAGGCAGCACCTGAAGGCTGGTACACTTCATATGGCATGTAAATTACTATTATGACGACAAAGTTTTAAGGAGTATAAATGCCTGATTACGATGTCTTAGTAGCCGGTGAACTCAACCCTGATTTGATACTCTCCGAGCCCGGTCTAGAACCAGAATTCGGACAAGTTGAAATACTGGTCCGTTCGGCTGACTTAACGATCGGCTCATCATCGGCCATCTTTGCCTGCGGCGCGGCTCGATTGGGTTTAAATGTGGCTTTTATAGGTGTGCTGGGAGACGATATTTTTGGCGATTTCATGATGAGCGCAATGGAAACACGAGGCGTGGAAATGTCGAACGTGATCGTAGACCCAGAGCAGCAAACCGGGCTGAGCGTGATCCTCAACCGCGGCAGCGACCGGGCGATACTGACTCACCTGGGAGCAATCGGTGCATTGAAAACCGAGAAGATTAGCGACGATCTCCTCCGCAAAACACGCCATATTCACGTTGCGAGTTATTTTCTCCAGAAGAATCTGCAACCTGGTCTGCACGGGTTATTCAAGAAAGCTTCCTCCAAACAGATAACGACCTCATTAGATGTAAATTGGGACCCGCATGGAAATTGGAGCGGCGTGGCGAACTTGTTACCCTTTACAAACATCTTCTTCCCCAATGAGGCCGAAGCTGTGTCGATCACTGAAACTGGGGACATCGAGCAGGCAATTCAAAAACTCCCAGACTACGTTCAAATATCAGCGTTAAAACTTGGGGGGGATGGCGGCGCCGGTATCCGTGCTGATGAGGTGCAGCGCGTGCCTGCCATACAAGTGGAAGTAGCAGATACTGTTGGAGCTGGAGATTCCTTTGACGCCGGATTCATCTATGGATATCTAAACGGATGGTCTTTGGAACGCAGTCTAAAACTAGCCGTGGTATGCGGCTCCCTTTCCACTCGCGCTCGCGGCGGTACAACATCCCAGCCCACGCTCGAAGAGGCACTAGAAGCTGTAGAAAGATATTTATAGAATTTTGTTGATGGGTTCACTTATAAATGTTAGCACGGAGACAGTTGCAATCTTCCTGATTTAAGGTTTTTCAACACTTAACGGGAGATTGCCGGCATCCAAAGTGCGGATGCTTAAGAACGAATGCTTAAGAGCGGATGCTTGTCGCTGCGCTTCCTCGCAATTACAACCGTTTTGTTTCAGGTTAGCAGATTTAATGACTCAAACTTGGAGTATAGAGGCTATGGAATCAAATAATACTACACCAAAAAACACACTATCACCCCTGCAAGAGATTGTGTATGCACAAAAACAAGGTGTACCCAGAGGGATTTACTCCATTTGCTCAGCGAATCAATTCGTGCTGGAAGCGGGATTCCAACAGGCGCTGCGGGACAAACAGTTTGTTCGGGAGCAACAGGCACTCCGGGACCAAAAGACTGTCCAGGACAATTCACCCCTGCTGATCGAATCGACCTCAAACCAGGTCAACCAATATGGCGGTTACACCGGGATGACTCCAGACATGTTTGCCGCTTATGTACATGATTTAGCCGCCTTATATAACCTGCCCGAGAACCAAATTATCCTGGGCGGCGACCACCTGGGACCGCATGTCTGGCAAGACGAGCCAGTCGAAAGCGCGATGGCAAAAGCACGCAAGCTGGTTCATGATTATGTCCTGGCTGGCTTCACAAAAATTCACCTGGACGCGAGCATGAAATGCGCCGACGATCCGCCGGAAGCCGCACTCAGCATCACAACATCAGCAAAAAGATCCGCCGAACTGTGCCAGGCTGCAGAAGGCGCTTACACGATGCTGCACACAGGAAGCACGAAGCCTTGCTACGTAATCGGAACCGAAGTCCCCATACCCGGTGGAACGCTAGAGCATGAAGATGAAATCTCTGTAACGGCTGTAGATGATGTGCGTGAAACGATCGAAGTCACTCGCCGTGCGTTTTTCAAGCTGGGTTTGGAGGAGGCCTGGGAACGGGTGATTGCGGTGGTCGTACAGCCCGGTGTTGAATACGGTGATGAGACATTGTTCGAATACAACCATTCGACCGCCGCTCCAATGAGGCGCTTCATCGAGACATACGATCACTTAGTTTATGAAGCCCATTCCACCGACTTCCAGACCCGTGAGGCGCTGAAAAGACTGGTTGAAAATCATTTCGCCATATTAAAAGTAGGACCTGCTCTAACATTCGCTTTCCGGGAAGCCGTTTATGCCCTCTCCTGGATAGAAGAGGAACTACTGGCAAAAGAATCGAGCGCAGGGGCGTCCAACCTGGCGCAAGTTTTGGATCAAAGTATGCTAGCTAATCCCGTTTACTGGAAGAAGTACTATTCAGGCGATGAAAGTGAGCTGGAATTTGCACGGAAATACAGTTTTAGCGACCGGTCCCGCTATTACTGGCCAGTCCCGGACGTGCAGCTGGCTTTATCAAAACTGTTTGAGAACCTGGAAAGAAAAACTGTGCCCCTCACTTTGTTGAGCCAGTACATGCCCATCCAATACAATAAAGTAAGGTCCGGTGAATTGGAGAATAGTTATAAAGCCTGGGTTTATGACAAAATCACGAGCGTGCTGTCAGATTATGCTTTCGCTTGTGGGTATGGATAAAACTTTATGACCTTTTTTATGATGGCAGGTCTTCTCTGAATACGGTCAGCAATTGTTGGGCAATCTCTGCAGGCGAACCTTCCAGGAACTGCTTTTTACGCTCACGGGATGGAGCTTCAGCAAGACCGCTGACAACGGTTGGGGAGCCGTTAAACCCGATGTGGTTCTCCTCGGCATCCAAATCACCGGCTGTCCACACCGTCACTCTTCCTGCTTCAAACGCCCATGGTTTGATGGAATAATCCATAAAGCGCGGCTCATTACACGCGGTCGTCACAGAAACCACGACCGGCAGCGGCACTTCCAGGATTTCATAGCCACCTTGCAACTCTCGATGTCCGCGCGCTACACCTCGTTTTATATCCATTTCGATATTCGTTAGCAACGTGAGCTGCCCGACATTAAGCCACTCGGCAAGACCGGACGGCACCTGCCCCGTAGCCCCATCAGCGGACTCCTCTCCACAAAAAACGATGTCTACATCTCCCAACTTTCGAATCCCCTGCGCTAGAGTGTAGGTGGTTGCCAGGGTATCTGCGCCGGCAAATGCGCGATCGCTGAGCAGGTAAACTTGGTCCGCTCCCATTGCAAGGGCAGCTTGCAGATAAGTTTCAAAGGGTGGAGGTCCCATCGAGAGCAAACTCACCCGGCCTCCATGGCGGTCCTTTAAATCCAGAGCCATTTCCAGGGCGTTCATATCAGGAGGGTTGATCTCGGACCGTACCCCTTCTCGGATGAGCAGCATGTTCTCCGGATCGACCCGTATCTCTTCGGATTTGGGAACAACTTTGACGCACACGACCATGTGCAAATCAGACATGCGCAATCTCCCCTTCGGATCCCAGTGCGGCAATAATCTCCGGGATGATTTGGTGCACATCTCCAACGATACAGTAATCAGCGTAATCAAATATGGGGGCTTCCGGATCCGAATTGATAGCTATAACGGTGTTGGATTTTTCGATTCCAACTATGAAGTGGAATGCGCCGCTGATCCCACAGCAGATCACGACCTCAGGGCTGCACACCACACCAGTCTGTCCAATTTGACGCTGGCGCTCGATGTGTCCCTCATCGACCGGCGGTCGTGTAGCGCCAACATCACCACCCAACAGATCAGCCAACTTCTGAAGCATTGGAAAATCGCCTTCGATCCCGCGTCCTCCGGCTACAAGCACCGGCGTACGGGTCAGATCAATCCCACTTCCGACCTCCCGTTCGACCACTTGAGTCCGGATCATGTCTTCCTCAAGGACCAGCGGGATTTCGATCACCTTTCCATTTCTGTTTCGATCCATTTCTGACGGTGTGAACACCCCCAGACGGACGGTCGCCATCTGCGGACGGTGTGTCCGCATCTCGATCAAAGCCAAAACACCGCCTCCGAAGCCCGAGACCTCGCTTACCAAAACTCCGCTATCTGGATCAATCTGCAAACCGGAGCAGTCGGCGTTCAAACCGGTCCTCAGGCGAACAGCCAACCTCCCAGCCAGGTCACGACCATTTGGAGTGGCACCCAATAAGAAGACGCTCGGTTTGCCATCAGAGACGGTCTGGAAAGCTGTATGGGCGTAAGCCTCTATCGTAAAAAATTCTAACAGCGGGTGCTCCCCCAACCAAACTTCGTCGGCTCCATAGGCGATCGCTTCATGAGCAAGATCAGCGACCCGATGACCCAGCAATAGTCCCGCCAGAGACCAATGCAGTTGGTCAGCAATTTCACGTCCCTTTCCCAGGAGTTCTAAGGAGACGTTTGCAAGAACACCTCCTTCGTGCTCAAGGTAGACCAGGATGCTTTTTTGTTCCTCTCCAGGGTTGTAAAGTGAAACGGTCATGATAATTACGTATCTACAGAGCCATAGCGGCTATCTCAGCTATATCCAATACCTGCACATCTTTCATCCTGGCTCCTTTAACGCTGTCCTCAAGACAGACCAGACAGAAAGGACACGCAGTTGCCAGGATCGAAGCCCCGGATTGGGAAGCCTCAACAACCCTAATATCCGAGAAGCGCTCTCCAGGGAGGGTCTCCAACCACATGCGACCACCGCCTCCCCCACAGCAGAGACCATCCACCTTACTGTGCTCCATCTCCACGATCTCAACTCCGGGAAGGGCTTCCAAAAGACGACGCGGAGCTTCATATTCACTGTTATGCCTCCCCAGGAAGCACGGGTCCTGGTAGGTGATTTTGATAACCTTCGGTTCATTCGTAGGATTTATCTTCTCGTCTGGTCGAACTGTCGCTGAAAAATTGAGCCGACCCTCATCCACCAACTGCGCTAAGTACTGTGTGTAGTGAATGGGCAATATCGCATCCCCCCCCTCAACACGGGGATAATGGTTCTGGAAGACATCAAAACAATGCGGCGAAATCGTGACCAACTTGTGTACGCCCTTATCCGAGAATATCTTTAAAGTTTCACGCACTACCTCTTTGAAATAGGGCTTATTCCCTACACTGAGTACCGCCTCCCCACAACAGGGTTCCTCATCACCTAAAATACCAAACTTCACACCAGCAGCCAGGAGTAAACTCACCAGCGATTGGGCGATCTTTTGCGCACGCTGGTCATAAGACGAGGTGCATCCTATGTACAACAAGATATCATGATGCTGAGGGTTAAAAATGGGGATATCCAGGTTCGCAGCCCAAAGCGAACGTTGGGAAGGCGGCTGCGACCAGGGATTACCGTTCCAATAAAGCGACCACAGCATCGATGGCAGTCCACGTTCAACAGCGCGCCTTTCCCAAGCGATGGTTCGCAGACCGCGGAATACATCCGAAATATTCACGCCGCGCGGGCAGTATGCTTCACATTGGGCGCAGGCAGTGCACAACCAGAGGCTCTCATTCCCATCTGCTAGACCGAGCTGTGCCCGCCGGATAAAGGTGCGGACGGATAAGGGCTCTTTTTTAACCTCACCCCAAGGACAGCTAGCAGTGCATACGCCGCACTGGTAACAGAGTGCAGCCGCGCCACCTGTCAGTTCGATAATTCGATCCCATAGTTCATCATCCAAAATAATATGAGATGACCGAACCGCATTAAGGTCGTCGTCTTCCGAAGGTGAAACTTCCAGGTTGTTACCCTCCATTGTTCTCATCGATGCTTTTCTGCGGAACACCGCCGTACCACTTCATCCATTTCAAACATCTTCTCGGCGAACTCTTTGCCCTCAGCCGCCGAAATCCACCGCAGTTGCAGCCGCTCAGGACCAATGCCCTTACGGCTGAATTTGCGCTGCCAGTGTTGAAATCGCTTCCAGGTCAATTTATTGGCGTAGTTGTAATGGCAATCCGAGCCAGTTTCGGTCAGCCGGCAGCCGGTGATCAATACAGCTCCAACCCCCTGCTCAAAGGCATGAGCTACAAAATCTTCCTCAAAGCGAGCCGAGCACATGGTGCGGATGATGCGAGCTGAGGGCGGATATTGGCGCTTTTCGATCCCCGCCAGGTCTGCCCCTGCATAAGAGCACCAGTTGCAGGTGAAAACCAGACATTTCCCTTCAGGCTCTTCTTTCAGGGCGGCATCAATCTGGGCCATAATTTGATCCTTCGTGAAGTAGGGCATCTCTATAGCGTCGAAATTACATTCGGCAGCACAGGTACCGCAACCCGTGCAGGCTGCTGCAATTATATTGACCGTACCCCCTTTACCCGGCTGCCCGATTTGTTCGATTGCTCCAAAGGGACACACTTTCACGCAGCGCATACACCCCACACACAAATCAGGAATCAATTTGGCGGTCAACGGCTCTTTTTCTATCACTCCCCGCGAAAGAAGCGCGCCCACTTTACCGGCTGCAGCCAGAGCCTGAGCCATGGATTCGCGCACATCCTTGGCGCCCTGGGTCGCTCCCGCAAGATATACCCCCTGAACTGCGGTCTGGACAGGTCCCAATTTAGGGTGCAGCTCCATATAAAAACCGTCATCACTGCGCGCTAATTTCAATTGTTCAGCTAGATTGTCATCAGCAGGAGTTAACCCCACGACAAGCACCAGAAGACCGGTTGGAATATCGATGTTTACTCCCAACAGGTGATCGTAAAGGGTTACATAACCGTCCCTGAAGGAAATAACCTCCTGGGGAGAACGATCGGGGTCGTATTGGAAAAACTGGACACCTGCCCGCATAGCAGTTTCATATAATTCCTCAGCCCCCCGGCTGTATGTGCGGATATCCTTGTAAAGAATTCTCACCATTTTACCCATTTGGCGAAGCTTCAGGGCTTGCTCGATCATGGAGGTGCAGCAGTATCGCGAACAGCCCATCTTCCCCTGCCGGGAACCGACGCAGCCGACAAAAGTAATGTGTTCAGCAGACGGCACGCCATTCCGCAGTATTCGCTCCAGGTCGAGATTGGTAATTACACCAGGGTGATCACCAACCGGAATTTCTATTTCTGCACCTTCGGTTTCCAGTCCGGCAGTCTTTGATGGAGTTATGTCAACCAGATTTTCCGGATGTTGGTAACCAAATTCCACCGGTAGGTAAGGGTTTGATCCCGTCGCCACAATAATCGCACCTGTACCCAAGTCTGTTCCGTTGCTGAGATGGGTCTGGAAGCTGCCTACCACCCCTCCGATCTCCTCAACTTGTGTCCCCAGGTAAACGTTAACCCCGCTGTCGACCAGCTCACGGGATTTCGTTTTCACTAACTGGGAAGCCTGAATATCAGCAGGGGCGATCGCGTCCAATTTATTTAACATTCCACCCAAACGCCAACTCTTCTCAACTAAATGGGTCTCAAACCCCTGACGGGCAACTGCTGCGGCAGCCGTCATACCGGCGATACCGCCCCCGACCACAAGTACGCTGGGGCTCAAAGGAAGCTGAGCGACCTCCAAAGGTACCAACCTGCGTGCTTTTTCTACCGCCATCGCAACCATGTCCATTGCCTTATAAGTGGCGGCTTCGTGATCGGCTTTATGGACCCACGAATCCATATTGCGGATATTAGCCATTTCCAACAAGAACGGGTTCAATCCTGACCGGATCATAACCCCCCTGAATATGGATTCATGCGTCTTTGGAGAACATGCGGCTACGACAACACGATTGATACGTTCTTTCCGGATAGCATCCTCTATCTCTTTCTGAGTATTCCCGGCGCAGGAGAACATCTGGGCGCTGGTGTATTCGACCCCCGGGAGAGTATCGGCGAATTCCACCACTTTCTCGACATCGATTACGCCGGCAATGTTGCTCCCGCAATGACAGACGAAAACACCTATGCGCGGCGTCCCTGTGACATCAAGCGGTTCGACTTCAGGGAGAGTGGGCCAATAGCGCTCTGTCAAATGACTCAGCGCCAACGCCGCCGCCCCGCTGCCCTCGGATACACTGTCCGGGATATCCTTGGGACCCGAGACACAGCCAGCGGTATAAATTCCCGGTCGGGTGGTCGTTATAAAACCACCGCGTACCTCATCCGATCGGATAAAACCATCTTCGTCAAGCTGGATCTCAAGCCGTTGAGCTAATTCGCCCAAATTTTCGGGGGGAGTAACAGCGTTCGCCAGGACGACCATGTCAAACTCATCTTCTACACGCTTCGCATGTTCTGTATCCTCATAAAGCACGTGCAGGTCCCCATTCTCCCCCGCACTGATTCGTGCGGGTCTGCCGCGTATAAATTTTGCTCCTTCCTGACGCGTCCTTTCCCAAAACCCATCAAAGCCCTTACCGTAGGCGCGCACGTCCATATAGAGCACGGTTACGTCCTTCACGCCGTGGTCAATAGCCTGGTAAGCGTGCTTGATAGAGTACATACAACAAAATCGCGAACAATAACGCAAAAAACGCCTGTCGCGCGAACCGACGCAGAGCACAAACAAGATGCTCTCAGGATGTGTGCCGTCAGATGGACAAACGATTTCACCACCTGTTGGTCCGGCTGAATTGACCAGTCGTTCGTATTCCAAAGCCGATAGGATATCCGGATGGCTCCCATAGCCAAATTCCACCATCTTGCGTGGATCTAGCATATCGTATCCCACTGCCAGGATAATTGATCCAACCTGCCGCTGGATTTCCACTTCTTTCGGCATCAGAAAATCAATGGACTTTGGAGAGCAGACCTGTATGCAGTGGTTGCACGGAATATAGTTGGGTGGGTCGTTCAGGCAACTGTCAATATCAACCACATAAGCCCCAGGAGTCGATTGCGGAATCGGCGAGTAGATTGCTTTTCGAACTGCCATACCGGAGTCGTATTCATTCGGAAGCACTACCGGACAGGCTGAGGTACAATCGCCGCATCTTGTGCAGGCATCTGTGACATAACGAGCCTGCTGTCGTATGTGGACAGTAAAATCACCCGGCAAGCCTTCAACGCTCTGCACTTCTGACAGAGAGAGGATTTCAATGTTTGGGTGCAGATCGACTTCCGACATTTTGGGAGCTTCAATGCAGATCGAACAATCCAGGGTGGGAAAATTTTTGTCCAACACAGCCATGACTCCCCCGATCGTGGCTTCCCGTTCCACCAGGACGACGTGCACGCCAGCATCCGCTAAATCCAGCGAAGCCTGAATTCCAGCGATCCCTGCACCGATTACCAGGACAGAATCACTCATAAGGACGATCCCCAATAAGACTTAACAAGCTTCTTCATGCGATCTATCCTTTCCCTCGGGATGGTTCTGGCACCCGTAATCGTAGCCTTTGGCGAATGCAGCAAGATTAAGCTGAACAGTTTTCGGTTTTACGGATGTCTCGATCGCTTTTTCGACCGGTCCACGGTTAACGATACCTGTCACGGCGGTGAAAAAACCCAGCATTACGATGTTTGCCACAATGCGGCGCCCCAAATCCTCTGCTATATGCGTGGCTGGGATCGCTAAGGGGTGATCCGTATCAAGCGGCTCTACTAAATCCTGATCGACCAATATCAAAGCTTCGGGCTTTGTTTTCGACCGGAACTTGGAATAAGCCTCCTGTGAAATTGCCACTAGCACATCCGGGTGCTGTACAAAGGGATAGTCAATGGGTTCATCCGATACCACTATATTCGTGCTGGAAGCACCACCGCGCGCCTCCGGACCGTATGATTGGGTCATAACAGCTTCATCACCATTGTATAAGGCAAGGGCTTTACCAAGGATATAGCCCATAAGACCAACCCCCTGGCCTCCAAAACCGGAAATGCAGATTTCTTTACGCACCGCGATCAATCTCCACCGGTCTAAACTCCGTCCGATCTCGGTTTACAAACCTGCCCACATAAATCGGCTTATCTTCGCGCAAATCAATATCCAGGTCTTCAGCGTCCACGTCTCCATCTCGCGTTATAACGCAGCGATTCCGGTAAAGCTCCATCTCTTCCAACCCATCATCAATGTTATTTGACTTCCCAAACCCAATCGGGCAAGGGCATAACACCTCAATGAACGTGAAGCCCGGTTTATCATACGTGTAAAGAATGTCCTCCTTGATCTGGCGCACGTGAAGATTCGACCAGCGCGACACAAAGTTAGCACCTGAGGCCGCTAAAAGATAAGGGAAATTAAAAGGCAGTTCTGGATGGCCATACGGAGCGGTAGTGGCGTATGCCCCGAACGGCGTCGTGGGACCCGCTTGTCCGCCTGTCATCCCGTAATTGAAATTGTTGATACATATCACTTTAATGTCCACATTACGGCGTGCTGCATGAATCAAGTGGTTTCCTCCTATCGCTGACAGGTCCCCGTCACCACTGAATACGGTCACCATTAACTGCGGCTTGGCAAGTTTTATCCCCAGTGCAAAAGGGATAGCCCTGCCGTGGGTCGTATGATAAGAGTCAATGTTCATATAACCAGCGACTCGCCCACTGCACCCGATCCCGGATACCACGATATGCTGATCTGTAGGAATCCCGGATTCAAGGATGGACTGCCCATAGACACGCATCACAACCCCAATACCGCATCCCGGACACCAGATATGCGGCATACGATCCGAGCGGATGATCTCGTCCAGGGGATGACTGTCAACGTGGATCACTGACGCCATTTGCTGACCTCATGAATAGCTTCCACAATTCTTTCCGGCGGGATCATCGCGCCTCCAGCGTGGTGTACACCCTTGACCGGTCGCCTCACAACTCTCTCAACTTCCTGGCTGATCTGACCGAGGTTCAACTCGGGGACGATGAAATGCTCAACCGTTTCAGATAGCTCTCTAAGGAGATCCTCAGGGAAAGGCCAGATCGAGATCAAGCGCAGCAAGCCCACTTTAATTCCTTGGAGTCGCGCCTCACTCACGGCCCGGCGAGCTGACCGCGCAGTGCAGCCATACGCGATGATCAAAATTTGTGCGTCCTCCAGATGATATCCTTCCGTACGGATGATCTGGTCGGCATTACGGCGCACCTTTTGGACCAGGCGCGAAACAAGGGCATGATGGGTGTCGGCGGTCATATCGGGATAGCCGCGCTCATCGTGGGTCAATCCAGTGTAATGGATGTTATAGCCCTCCCCAGCGTGAACCATGGGTGGAACCAGATCATCATCGTGCACCTCAAAGGGGTTGAAACCCCCGTTGGGAGATTCTTCAGGGCGTTTACGTTCCCAGATCTCAATTTGATCTTCTTCTGGGATAACCACCCGCTCAACCATGTGACCAATGACTTCGTCCGCCAATAATACGACTGGAATGCGGTAGCGGTCGGCAATATTAAACGACAGAATAGTTAGATCAAATATCTCTTGAGGCGACCAGGGGGTATAGACGGCGATTTCGTAATCACCATGCGAACCCCAGCGGGCTTGCATGACATCCGACTGTCCAGGCATGGTAGGTAGACCGGTGGAAGGCGAGCCACGCTGCACATTCACTATAACGCAGGGGATTTCCAGCATAACAGCCAAACCCAGATTCTCCATCATCAAGCTAAAGCCAGGACCTGATGTAGCAGTCATTGAACGCACACCCGCCGCTGAGGCACCAAGGATTGATGCAATACTCCCCAATTCGTCTTCCATCTGGATGAAAATACCGCCCACTTCAGGCATCCGGCGCGCCAGTCGTTCTGCGATTTCTGTTGAAGGCGTGATGGGATAACCGCCAAAAAAGCGGCAGCCAGCAGCGATAGCACCTTCTGCACAGGCATGGTCACCGTGCATAAAATGCTGACCAGTCAATACACTTCGAGCTGTCATTCAGGATCCCCGTCCAACGGCAGGGTAAAAATCGCGAATTCAGGACATATCAACGTGCAGAATTCGCAATTCACACATTCGTCCTCTTTACCAGGGGCTATTTCTGGATAATGGTATCCTTTTACGTTTGTCTCTTCGGATTCCTGCAGCACTTCCTGGGGACAGAATTCAATACAAATTCGACATCCTTTACAACGCACGGGAATAATATAAACCCGCCCGTGCGGCACATTTACCATCCCAATATCGAGAGGAGTTCGTCCGAAGACTTTCATATCTAACAAAGCCGATAAGCTTGTAAATACAAAAAACGCCCTTCACACTTCGTGTAATAATCTACACGGTGCAAAAAGGGCAGGCAGAATGGGCAGGGATTGTAGTATTGTGACAATGATGCCCTTGCTTGATTACCTTCTAGAAAAACCGCTTGTTCAAAAAATCACGATGCGCTTATTATATATGCACAAATCTCGATTGTCAATTAATTAAAGTTAGGAATAGCAAGATGCAAATGGCAAGTGGCAAGCCAGAAGATTAGGGGGATCCCTCATCGGTATGCGGCAAGCACAATACGCTTGCTTGGCGAAAGCTTCGCTTTCGCCATTAGAAATGAATCGTTGGCATCTAAAAAGCAGATGCGGTATCCAAAATACGGATGCTTGCCCTCTCCCCGCTGGGGAAAGGGTTCTTTCGGCATCTAAAGACCTGGGAGCATGGGTGGAGGGGAGAGAGGTTAGACCTCCGATATTACGTATCGCAGCTTACCGGACGGGTCTTTAGGAATGTTATCCACGATTTTTATGCTGATCGTGGACCCTTCCAGATGTTCTCGGACGACGTCCTGGATATAATTTTCTTGCTCATGATTGAAAGATTCACCCTCCGGTATAATCTTTATTTCAAAAAGATCCGGCTTCTTCTGGATCACCTGGTACTGCCTCACCCCTCGCACTTGATAAATCAACTCATGGAAGTAAAGGTAGTACACGATTCTGCCGCTCGCCAACCGTATCACGTCCTGGTCGCGCCCCATCAGTCCCTCAAGCTTCCCCAAACCGATGCCCAACGAACAATCGTGTCCATTTTGAATGGTTTTTGCCAGGTCATTAAGGTTATAGCGGATGATCGGGTACCCCCAATTGTCAAGGTTGGTCACAACGACCTGCCCGTATTCATCGTTGGGATTCGACTTGATGACCTCCACGATCACGGCGTCATCCATCGTGTGCATAGCCCCGCAGGGGTGGCTGTGAGCGATCACCCCTACCTCGACACTGCCATATTCCTCCGCCACCGGGCACCCGAATGTAGTCGTGATGAGCTGCTCCTGCCATTCATGCAGGATTTCGGCATTGGTTACGACTAATTTTAAGTTTGCTTCCCTGCCATCATAACCCTTTTCGTGTAAGTAATTCGCAAAGAGGGCATACGCGGATGGGAACGCGAATATGTACCTGGGGGAGAATTTGAGTATAGCTTCCCAGTATTCTTGCATTATTTTGGGCGGCATGGTGAAAACCGAAAATTGTTTTCGATTCATGAGCATGTTCCGCATTGGGGTTGATACATACTCGTAGTTAAACTTCCTCCACCCCCGTCCTAATGAAAATCCAGTATTGGACATGCGGATTTCCCGGTCGCCCAGTTCGATACCCCACCACTTTAAGGACCGTATGCGGCTCACGTTCGCCCTCAGCGCTGCCCGTTGGCTGAACATTGATTTCAGCGGCATTCCGGTTGATCCGCTGGTTGTGACAGGATAGAGTGCTGAGTCAGGCTTCGTTGAAATAAGGGTACCCTCATTTTCTCGCAGCAGTTCTTTGGTCAGTAATGGGATGTTCTTAAAATCCTCCCAGGTCTTTATGCCCTCCGGACGCAGCCCGACCTTCCCGAACGCCTGCCGGTAATACGACACGGTTTGGTAGGCGTGCCGGATCAGTGCGCTCACCTTTCGGAATTGAAGTTCCCGCAGCTCGTCACTGCTGAGGAACTGGTCTCTTAACGCCGTATTCATGGCGGGATGGAAATCCCGGCCCTGCATCCGCTGCGCTAGCGGGTAGATCCAATTTCTCAGTATGAAAGCATAATAGTCTTTTCTTGACATGCAGGTCCTTCGTCAGGAAGATTATGTAAAACCTAATTCTACCGTATTTGGCGCTGTCCTTTAT
>CBFDCK010000074.1:0-14734 GCA_965603285.1 uncultured bacterium | reverse complement strand
CATTCTGTACATTAGGAAGAGAAAAAATAATGGGTAATTATTATCCTCACATTTTGCGCACTTGGATATATCCCATAGCGCAAAGGATCCAGAAACGTGATTATGTGACGATGATGGCGGAAACCAGTAAAAACCAGTTCTTAAGTTGTGATGAACTGCAATATATTCAATTCCGCAAATTAACCGCTCTTCTCGTTCATGCTTATAAAACTGTGCCTTATTACCGGGATATGTTTGATGTCACTGGATAAAAACCTGAAGATATTCGCACGTGGGATGACATCCACCAGATTCCAATTTCAACAGTGGGACAATATCGTGAAAAAACGCAAGAATTCATTTCAAGCGAACCGCGCACACCGATTTATCCTGTTCGAACGAGTGGATCAACCGGTTCTCCCACAAAATTTTATCTAAGCCAAGCGGCTGCAGCCTCGGCAAATATAAGCAGGATCCGTGCCCAACATTGGTGGGGGATTGAATTGGGAGATCGAGAAATTAGAGTATGGCCTATTCCGACTGGTTTAGACCCCGGGATATGGATCCCTACGAAAAAAATAGGGATCAGATTCTTGCGTGAAAAACTGATGAATCGGCGCACATTCTCTGCAAACGAAATTTCACCAATAGACATGCAAAGACTTTGGAAATTTACAAAAAGCTATTGTCCAAAGTTTTTATTCGGTTATTCTTCAGTTTTGTACAACTTCGCGGCGTATCTTAAGGAAGGAGATTTAGATGGGCGTTGCCTAAATTTAACAACTATTGTAACTTCTGCAGAAATGCTATACGATCCCCAAACAAGGGTAATTGAGGATGTGTTTGGATGTCCAGTGGTGAATGAATATGGCTCTACTGAAGTAGGGGGGATTGCCTATTCATTTCCTTGTGGTGAATTACATACAATGGATGACTTTATTATTGTGGAGATCGTCAAATCTGATCCGCAAAACGAGTTTGGAGAAGTTGTAATCACCCAATTGGAAAATTGGGGGAGCCCATTAATCCGGTATAACCTTCAAGACCTGGCTATCCCAGCCGGGGATACGAAGACCTGTCCTGCGGGATTGGGCTTTGGGAAAATAAAAAGGGTGATAGGAAGGCGCAATGATTTGATCCGTTTATCAAATGGCAGAATTGTGCATGGACAGTTCTTTTCAAACCTTATGACTTTCATGCCAAGCGTCCGTCAATTTCAGGTTGTTCAAAAAGAATATGACTTGTTTGAAATTATAGTTGAGACATATAGCGACAAAGTTCCCAACTAAGAAGGGAGATATTTAAGAACGAGAATCCGTCAATACCTGGGACCGGTTGAAATAAAGATGCGGACGGTTCCTAACATATCAAGTGAAAGCTCTGGTAAATTTCGATCGGTACGCTCAGAAGTAAAACAATGATTTATTAGGTTGATGAGGATGGTTTTAGAAGTTTCAGATGATCACTTTCCATGGGATCAGGTTGTCTGTTTTGTGGGCAAGTTTCCTGAAGGTCTGGCTAATAGTTCCATTATAGAGCTGGTAGTGAAGCAGGCACAGTCACGCTTGTGAAATGAATATCTTCGGCTCAGTTTTCCGGATTGATGAAAGAAGGTTATTAATTACGCACGTGGAGACGCTGGCTGGATCGAGAGGGTGGAGTAGTGGTTGGATCGAGTTGGGGATATTATTTGTCCAGGGAAATGTTACCCTGTTTTGTGAGCAAATTCCCCAAAGGCTTGGCTTGCAGTTCCATTACGCGGCTGTTGGCGAAGTAAGCGAAGTCGAAATCAGTCGAGTCGCCGGCTGATTTTCCCGGTAGCGGCATCAAGCGGGCTGTGAGGGGTTTGTCCAGGCGATGTGCCAGGGCTGCCAGGTCGAGCAGGATGGCATACAACTGCTCTGGGGATGTGTCCCCAGGCAGGGGAACAGTGTCCAGACCGGTGCCGCACACGGTTGAATAAAGTAGCAGGTCCTTTACGCTCAGTGTGCCTTCGGCTGCGCGGGCTGCTAATGTGGCGTCTTCCAGGACAGGCATAAACAGACCGTTGAAGCCCGCTCGCTGGAAAGAAGCCCGGTCCAGCGTGTCTGTCAGAAAGGCAGCGGCTGCCAGTGAGCCGTGCAGACCGATTGCAGGTACTCCCATTCGTTCGATTGCGTTCCCAAACGAAAGCTCATCTGAAGGAAACGGTGCCAAAGTGAAATCGATCCCGCCAAAAGCAATGTCAAACAGGCGCGACAACTTCCAGGCACCGAATGACAGCGCCTTGGCATGTTCTTCTATCAGCCCGATCAGGCGTAGACGGGTCTCTTTCAGGGTGTGGGCAGTGCTGAGTACCTCCACTGCCAGGTCAGCGGCTTCAGTCCCCAGCGCAAATGTAGGGTCTCCTTTGCTGTGATAAGCAGCCGGAAAAAAGGGCGCGCCCGGTGGGACGTTCGCCAGTGCCGCGAATCGCAGGTTGGTGAACCCATCCGGAGTGATCGAGGCAGCTTGGTGGATGATTTCTGCACACTGGCGCACGGCGGGTAGTGATATATCTCCATTCTGAGTGCTCATAAGACCGGCCAGGAAAACGTTTTTTGTTGCCTTCAGCACGGCAGGAATCAGGTCGAAGTTTCCGATCCCTTCAGGAAGAGCCGGTCCCAGCGATAAGTACTGGAAGCCGAATGCATTGGCGGTAATCTCTAAATCCTGCGCCAACTTGATTAAGTTGTCAGCATCAACCAGCGGCAGCAGGTGCGGGAAGGGGATCGTCGCCAGGCGGGAAGTTTGAATTTCATATCCCAGAGCTTCAAAAGCTGAATGGGCGGCGGCATTAAATTCTCCCGCTTTTTGTAAAGCATTATCATTAATTGGCCAATCGGGATCTAGGAAATAGGTTATTGTGCGAATTTTCATATTCTGACGAGTTTCCAGTAAATTTTATATTCCCGGCTGTGCTCTCTGGCGGACGACTTCGAACATCAAAACCCCCGCTGCTACAGCAGCGTTGAGCGACTCCATATCACCCGGCATTGGGATGTGAAGTTTCGTCAATGCCAGTTTGTGAGCTCTGGCGCTTGCTCCACCTGCTTCCCCGCCGATAATCAAAGCTAGTGGAGAGCGCAGGTCAACGTCGAGGTAGGATTTTCCGGCGCTTGCATCTGGTAGATATTTATTCAGACGCTCAATCGAACCCTCAATTTCGTCCCAGGAAAGCTGACGAATGGGCAGGCGTAAATGGGCTCCCATCGCTGAGCGCACTACTTTTGGAGCGTAAGCATCCACCGTGCCGGGCGGTAGTAGCACAGCATTCACGCCGGCTGCGGCCGCGCTGCGCAGCATCCCACCCAGGTTGCCGGGGTCCCGGATAGAGTCGGGGATGAAGATGAAATCAAGATCATCTGGCAGGGGTAATTGGTGGATGGGCAGGACGACCAGGATCCCTTGCGGCGTCTGGGTATCGCTGGCATGGCGCATGACACTTGGCGACACCTTTTCCATTGGAGCGCCGCGCCCCGCGAAGCCGTTGAAGACTTTTTTCCCCCGCTCACCAAGCTCATCGCTATATAGCACCAGGCGGGTTTCTGCTCCCCCGCTCAATGCTTCCTCAGCCAACCGCACACCTTCAAGGACGAAGGCGCTCTCCTGGCGCCGGGCACGGCTGCTGGTTTGCAGAGAGCGAACCCATTTGATTTTGGTGTTTTGAAGTGAGGTGATCATTGTTAAACAAGGGGATAAGTAAGGTATAGGGGATTAGGAAGAGAATCATAACCGTCCATTAACCGTCACTTCCTGACCCTTTTATCTGACAATATAGTCAAATCATTAATTCGCCCGTACAGCTCGTTCCCATTCATGCCGGTCAACCTGACCGGTGTGATCGTGTTCCACTTGTTATGTGGGGCGGCGGCTTTTACGCGCAGGTAGTTGCCGGTCAGACCGCTCAGTTCCCATCCGTGGGGACCTACAGTGGAAGCGCTCTCCCATAAAACCGGCAGTACTTGATCAATGAAATTCTCACGATAGGCGGCGCTTGTTTCAGCTAACACAGCTCGCACCCTCGCGCTGCGCTGCTTTCGAAGGGGGTGTGGCACCTGTTCCGGCATACGGGCTGCCGCAGTTCCATCGCGGGCTGAAAAAGTGAACACATGACCGCCGGCAAAATCCATCTCCCGGATGAACGCCAGGCTTTCCATCAATTCGGCTTCGCTCTCGCCCGGGAAACCGGTTATCACGTCAGTTGTGATGGCAATACCCGCAACTGCAGCCCGGGCGGCTACGACCAGGTTGGCATACTCTCGGGGAGTTGTCTTACGAGCCATGCGGCGCTGCACGGTCGCGCTGCCTGACTGCAGCGGCAGGTGCAGGTGCCGGCACAGGCGTGGGTTTTCCCATAAGGCGAAGAACTCTTCATCCAGATTCCAAGGTTCGAGCGATGACAGCCTTAAGCGAGGCACACCGGTCTCATCCAGGATGGAGCGCACCAGATGCTGCAGGTTCAGGCGCGGTGAAAGGTCATATCCCCAGGAACCCAGGTGGGCGCCGGTGAGTACGACCTCTTTTGCGGAATTGGGTCCACCGACAGGATCGCAAGCGACACGGATGTCGGCTAAAATTTCGGGAATCCCCCGGCTGCGTCCAGGACCGCGTGCGATAGTTGTAATGCAGAAAGTGCAGCAATTGTCGCAGCCATCTTGGACTTTAATGAAGGCGCGTGTGCGCAGCCGCGATCCAGGAATGGGCTCTCGCTCGAGATGCTCGCGCTCAAAGATCTCCTCGGAGATGTTTAAGAGTTCAGAGACAAGCCTGTCTTTTTGATCATTGGAAACAACACGGCTCACTCCCGCCATATTGGCTGCTTCTTGAGGATTCAATGTCGCCCAGCAGCCGGTGACCACCAGCTCTTTCACGCCAGCTCGCTTGACCCGGCGGATCTTCCCTCGTGAGTCAGATGCGGCCGCGGTAGTGACCGTGCAGGTGTTGATCACCGCCAGGTCGGCTTTTTCGGCCACAGAGACCAGGACATGACCTGCTGAGCGGAACTGGTGAGCGTACTGCTCGATTTCAGCCTGGTTGAGGCGGCAGCCGACAATGTCAAGGTAGATCTTCATTCGGTTTTATCGCACAGTAATGATGAAAAGAAAGACCTGAATTATAGTCTGTTTTCAGAATCGCCACGAATTCCCATTCAGGGTTTGATAACGACGAAGTTGTCGAAGCGAATATCGGTCCCGGGTACATCGTAGGTTCCTGCGATCAAGCCAACATCCCCAGCAGCCAATTCCGAATCTCGTACTTCGGCGATTATGTGCCCGTTCACGTAAAGCGTGAGGATTTCGCCGATGCACTCGGCTCGAATGTGGTTCAGAGCCGAACCTTTTTGGATATATTCGCTGGGCAGCAGCGCTTCGGCGTCTAATAGTTCGTAGTTCTGTTCCTCGACTTTACCGATGCCGTAATAGCCGTCACTGCTGATAATGAAGGTGTAAAAACTATCCGTCCCGGTCGCGCGGCATATTACCCCAAACCGGTTGTCGCGTTCACCGCCAACTTTGAAAGCCTCCACTTCGATGATCGTGTCGCCAAAATATTGACCCGGTTTTGACCAGATGTCTGTATTTGCCTCTTTGACAAATATCCTGTACACGCCATCGTCATATTCGGTATCACCGGTGGGTGAGGAGACCCGGTTCCAGCCGCTCCCGGAGTCCGAAAAATCGTCCTGGAACATGATATCGCCGGATTGCTTTTCACTTTCACCGGGTAATAATATCTGGCAGGCAAGGGATGCCAGAGCGAGAGCGGATAACGCTAGAAACCAATGAGCGATGCGCAAATTCAACACGGTCTTCCTTTTTTAAGCACCATACTTCCCCAGGCGCTTGGCGTGGGCGAGAGCCAGAGGCATGATATCCACATGGTGGATCAACCCCAATGTTCCGCTAGCGCAGTTGGTTTCACCAAATTTGGTGGCTGGTCCATAACGGGCCCATTCAGCAGCCATAAGTACTGGAACTCTGTGCCAGCTGTGGCGTTTGAGCAGGGATGGGGTGGAATGGTCACCGGTGATGATGAGAACATCCGGATTGAGGTCCAACAGCATTGGCAGCGCCTGGTCGACCGCTTCGATCACGCCGACCTTGGCATCAAAGTTCCCATCCTCTCCGTAACTGTCCGTCTTCTTGATATGCACGAAGAAGAAATCGTATTCATCCCAGTGCTCTCTGACCACTTCGAATTCTTCTGCCGGCGTTTCGGCATCATGCTCGATCACATCCATGCCGACCAGCCGGGCGACGCCTTTGTACATCGGATAGACAGCCACAGCGGCTGAACGCAGTTTATAAATCTCCGGGAAGCGCGGCAGTCCCGGATCTTTGGCGATGCCTCGCAGGGTGCAGCTGTTAGCAGGTGGGTGATTGGCTAGTATCTGGTTGGCTTGGGACCACCATTGGCGCAGTATCTCCGCTGTCTTCTCTGCCTCAGGGGAGGAGGCCACGATGGGCAGCGGCGGAACGCCCGTAAGCTGGGGATCAGTGTCCGGTATATCGGCGCTCAAACCTTCACCGCGCAGGATAACTGCAAAACGGTATTCCTTGACTGGTTCGACGAATATTTCTACACCGGGTATTTTTATCCCTCTCAGCATTTTGACTCGTTTGATACATTCTTCGGTGGAGATTCTGCCTGCCCGCCGGTCGCTGATGTTCCCCTGTGCATCGAGGGTGCAGAAATTGCAGCGAATAGCCACATCCTGGGGCTGGAGCTCGAAACCGATGCCCAGCGCCTCTAATACACCCCTTCCGATCTCGTATTCGAGCGGATCGTAACCGAAGAGGGCCAGGTGCCCGGGACCGCTGCCGGGGCTGAAGGCAGGTGCTACGACTTCGCTCAACCCTAAGGATCCTCTGGAAGTTAACGCGTCCATATTTGGTGTGTGGGCGGCTTCTAATTCGGTTTTTCCACCTGGCGTCAGGGGAACGCCACCCAGACCATCCAAAAGCAATAAGATAATTTTTGATCCGGTATCCACAGCCATTTCGTTGATAAGTTCGAATTTGTTTTTCATAACCCTGCCTCTTTCATTGTTAAAATCGATTTATTATACTTGCGTTTTGGTGATTTATATTAAGAACTGCCTTTGCACTTTTGCTTTAAACGAATAGCTCTGGCTTCTTACCATAGAGATCTCTAGATCACTGAGATAGAAAAGATCTCTGTGGTAAAAAAATTAAACCTCGGCTAGTTTTGCCATTAGCTGTTCAATGGTGTCCCAAATATCGAGAGAATTCCCCCTTGCCTGGGCTGCTTTTATCACATCAGGAGACAGGTCTAATGCAGCCTGGCTGATTTGCTTCCCCGCGATATCCTCATACCAATGTGATTTGCCGATATATGGATACCTGCAAGCCAGCGCATAAAGTTCAACAGCCCGCTCCACATCGCCGAGATCTGCTGCAAGGAGAGCAGCAGCGGGAATAGTTTGAATGGCAATAAAAAAATGTTTGCTGTCAGATGCGGGTTCCAGCGCCTGAAGTAAATGTCCCTGGGCTTCTCTTGTTAGACCGAGATGGCATTCGACGTACGACAAAACGATCAGCGGGATAGCGCACATGTTATGCACGATCTTTTTTAGCACAGAGTAGCTTTCCTGCAAATGCTTTTCCGCTTCTGCATACGAATTTTCGACCAGTGCTAAATCCCCAAGCACAAGCAGTGCAGCCCCCACGCCTTGAGGGCTATCATTCTCACGGGATAACCTTAACGCTTCTTGTGCATGTGTACGGGATTGTGAATAGTGGCTCAAATGCATCAGAGCCAAAGCGATAGTAATATCCGGTTTTGCTTTATATGGACCATCATATCCAAGTTCGTTATAGTCTCGCAGGCTTTGGCGGGCATATTGAAGACCATCATCAAATTTGCCGTCCATAATCATTGCACTCGACAAGGTGTGAAGTCGATCAGCAATTTCAAACTTAGCCCCAAGTTTTTTTAAAATCGCCAGGCTCTCGAGATGCAGTCTCTGGGCTTCTTTTACTCTACCCAGATGCTTGACCAGGACTGCCATCAAGTTCAACGATCCAGCGGCTCCACGTTGATCTCCTATCTCCAGCTCAATTTTGAGGCTGTCATTGAGCAGCCTTTCAGCTTCATCGAAAGCACCTGTAACCCATGCGACCCATCCCAAATCGTTGAGCGTCCTGGCTTCACTCCATTTGTCACCCAGATCCCGGGACATTTCCAAGCTTTCTAAAAAATAATCTTTAGCTTTTTGGCGGTTATTCCATGAGAAATGTTTCCCGAGACTGTACCAAACCAACGCTTGCGCCTCTTTGTAACGATCATCTCTTAACTCCACACAATTTAGAATATCTTGGCTCTCGTGCAGCAATTCTATAGAGATTTCAACATCTTGTGTGAATCTACTTTGCCATGCCAAGACTCTAACCCAAACAGGTAAACAATAACTTCTCTCACCTTGATCTCTGGATGATATTTCACTGAACTTTTCTGAGGCCATACGGCACATCGCTTCGCCGTCTTCAAACCGGCCGCGCACATCATAGAATGCGCACAAACTGTAAAGAGCCCGCTCGATCAGGTCTATCCTGCCCATGATGACGGCCCACTTCCAGGCTGCCTGGATGTTTTCTATCTCGCATTCAATCTCGACCAGTGCCTGCTGCTGGTGGCTGCCCTGCAGGTCGATTTTTCTGTCATAAAGGAGATCACAGAAGAAAACGCTGTGCTCAGAATGGCTGCGCTGACATTCCTTAGCGTTTGCCTGCAGATGTTGGTTGGAGTATTTTCTCAGGAGGTCGTGGATATGGAAGCGCCCATCGCTCCCACGCTGCAACCAGGACTTGCTTACGAGCGATAAGAGGGTTTTCAGAGTGACGTTCCCTACCTGGGAAGCGGCAAGGTGTGTAAATCCATTATGAAAGACAGTTAACGTTTGAATCGCCATTCTCTCGCCTTCTACAAGCAGATTCCATGAAGTATCGAACACAGCTCGCAAGCTGCGCTGGCGTTCCGGTAAGGTGTACATGTCCGTTTCAAGAAAGTCGATGCTGCGCTTGATTTCGGTAAGTATGGCATCTGGTTCCAACGCTTCAACCCAGGATGCAGCTAGCTCTATCCCCAACGGCATCCCGTCGACCGTACGGCAGATACCCACTATTGAGGGCAGATTTTCGGTGGTGATCTGGAATCCTGGTCGCACACGTTGGGCTGTCTGCCAGAATAGTTGGATACTTTCGTATGTATTGAAATCCTCAACCGGTTTTTGCCAGGTTTCACTGGTCCCAATTTCTGGTACGGACATACCGCTTACGGGGAATATCTGTTCTTCAAGAGCGTTGATACGCTCACGTGATGTGACGAGGATCTTTGTTTCTAGGGAAGCTGACAGGATGTCATGTATCAGACATGTGCTCTCTTCATTTATCAAGTGGTCGAAGTCGTCCAGCACCAGCAGGAACTTTTTTTGGCGTAAGTAGTCGAAAAGTTGCTGCCTGGTGCTTTCTTTGCACTCATAGAAGGAAAAACGAAGTGCATCGGCGATGGCAGTAACGATAGATGATGAATCAAACACGGGAGTCAGAGGAACAAAGTAGACTCCGTCCGGAAATAATGAGCGCTCTTTTTTGTATAGATTGGAGGCGGTCTCGATAGACAGGCGTGTTTTTCCTATCCCTCCGAGACCGGTCAAAATGAGCAGGCGGCATTTCGGATCTGTGATCAGGCGCTGGATTTCAGCAAGTTCGTGATCTCGCCCAATAAATGGGGTAGTTTGAGAAGGTAGGTTGTGGTGGGGAATATCGCTCTCCAACAATCCCAACTCTTTTGCCTGGGTGACGGCGCCGTCTCTGTTGTTGACGCCCAATTTGGCGTAGATTTGCCTGGCATACCACTTCACAGTGCTCAAGGCTAATGAAAGCTGGTCTGCTATGGCGCGGTTTGATTTGCCGGTGGCGAACAGCGATAGAATCTCATTCTCACGCTGTGTCAGCGGCTGGATGAGGTAAACATCGCTCTTGCTATTGGAGTTGTCCATTTTTATCTCATTTGTTCATATGCTGACGTTTAATTTGATCTAAATCCAACCCCGTACTTTTTCCATCCTTTAATCCCTCCCAGAGGGAGGGTGACTTATCGTCTAAACACCTGTATATTAGGGACACTAACTTGGTGTTCCCGTTTCATGGATTGAGGGTCAAGCCGCAACAAGGGTAATAAAGACCCAATTTATCCCAGTATAACACCATTCGGAAAATTTAATTCGAGAATATATTAATATGGAGGCAACAATGAATATAATACGCAACTCACTAATTGTATCACTGCTGGTCGTGCTTGTTCTACCCACCTCACTTGCTTTTGCGTCTGGAATTGAGGATGTCAAGGGTGTGAATTATGCCCATTGTGAGAGTAACGAATTCGCTCAGGCGAACAGTTTAGGTTATAGCGGCGATGATTTGTACGACTCGGCTGCCGACTTATTATGCGCAGAGGCGAGCGCGGAAATCAACACTTTCTCCACTAGCCCTGAGCTTTCAGTTGCCCAGCGCTACGCTGTCGCTGCACCTGTGAGCGCGGCAATCAACACTTTCTCTGTCAACCCTGAGCTTTCGGTTGCCCAGCGTTACGCAGAGGCTATGGCCAAGAAGGCTGAAGACTCGGAAACTAACAATTTATCAGCAAGCCCTGAGCTTGCGTGGGTGCATGGGAGCTTCAGCGGCGATGACGCCTACGATCCGTCTGTCTTGGATGTTCCTGGCAGTTCTGAAGCCCTAAGCGGCGGGAGCTTCAGCGGCGATGATGATTACGACCTGTCTGCAGGAGCTGTATTGTAAATATTACCGGCAGTAAATTTTATTAGTTTTCCCACGAAGAGAAACTCGGAATAAATCTGAGTTTCTCTTTCCGTATCATGTAATTTTCTCATATTTTTTCCGCCCCGATTTTTTCATGCTGGAGCGGGAAGACGTGTTTTAGAAACCGATGTCCGCTTCGGATGGCCAATTCAACCACAGCAGGCAAATTAAAACAGCGACATCCACGCCAATTGCCCCCACCTTATTTGGGAATAGTGAGTAAAAAGAATTCCAGAATAGAAATATCGCCAGGAGTGAAATCACGGCAGATACAACCGCAAAAGTCTGCCACATATCATGGGGGACCAACCAGTTCATTAATCCTAATGCCGAGCCTACAAATCCAAACAGCGCAGCCAGGAAGAGGATGGTGCTAATGATACGAGTAACTGTGTCTCCTAGTAGAGGTGTTAGCAGCCGGGAGCGGGGGTGCCAAGTCTCAGTAGATGCCAATCCCAACGCTGGAAGGAAAGCCATCGCGTGTCCAATTCCATGAATGAACAGTACCAAGGCGATAATGATACGAAGTGTTGTTGCTGACATTTCTTGTTTCCTTATTCTTGATCGAAATTTATATGTGTTTCCGAATTCTTTTCACATACTCGCAGTAGATACCTTCGGAGGGCGCTTACCGCAGTAATTTTACCACTTGTACACCTGCTTCAAAGAATAACCGCAAATACCCTTCTGGGCCACAAACTCAACTGCACCTGACATGATATTAGATGGATAAAAGGTGTAATTTTGAATACCCACAGCTTTCACCACGCAATTAAGTACGGTCTTCATTTGTGTGTAAGTCATTCTGCGAGCTCGAACATTGCGGATATTTCAGGTTGCCGTGCAGTCGCTCTCACGCTATAATTGCATCGTTTCAATACCCTTGAGGAGAAAATAACATGGATTTTGCCTTAAATGACGAACATCGCATGGTGCAGCAAATGGTGCGAGACTTTGCCGAAAAGGAGGTCGCGCCCACCATCAGAGAGTACGACCGAGCCCACGATATGGCTCCATTTGTGCTGCCGCGCATGGGGGAGCTCGGCATCCTGGGGATAAACATACCAGTGCGCTACGGCGGTCAGGGTATGGATTATATTTCTTTGGGTTTGGCGTGTGAAGAACTGGAAGCGGTCGATTCCACGCTGCGGGTCGTAATGTCGGTCCATATGGGGCTGAACAGCA
Organism: uncultured bacterium; assembly: GCA_965603285.1. Taxonomy (GTDB): domain Bacteria; phylum Chloroflexota; class Anaerolineae; order Anaerolineales; family UBA4823; genus JAUWPO01. Next base: position 2,708 of record CBFDCK010000074.1, on the reverse strand, counting down.
TGGGCTTGCTGCAATGGGGAACGGAAGAACAAAAGCAGCGCTTCCTGGTGCCGCAGGCGCGCGGTGATAAGGTTGCATGTTATGGTCTCACCGAACCTGGAGCCGGCTCTGACGTTGCCGGTATGAATAGTACCGCCCGGCGAGATGGAGATGAGTACGTAATCAATGGTGAGAAGATGTGGATTTCGCTGGCCACAAAAGCCCATCACTGCATGTGGATTGCCCGAACAAACCCCAATGTAGATCCGCATGAAGGGCTTTCGGCTTTCCAGGTTGAGCTTGACCGTCTGGGCGTTACACGGGGCGATATTAAAGGAAAGATGGGCGTCCGAGCCGGCTCAACAGGCTGGATCGCTATGCAGGACGTGCGTATTCCGGTTGACAATCGCATCGGTAAAGAAGGGGAGGGCTTCCGGATCGCGATGTCGTGCCTGGATAATGGTCGCTACACCGTCGCGGCTGGCGCGACCGGTTTGATCCGTGCATCTCTTGAAGCCAGCATTAGGTACGCCAACGAACGCCAGGCGTTCGGTCGTGTGATCGGTAAACTCCAGCTAATTCAAGCAAAAATCGCCGATATGGTAGAATCCTATGACGCAGCACGACTCTTGTACCTGCGCGCCGGATGGATGAAGAACCAGGGATTTCGTAATACTCGCGAGACCTCGATAGCAAAGTGGTTCGCTACCGATGGCTCATTCGAAGCTGCATCCGAGGCCGTTCAGGTTCACGGTGCGTATGGCTACAGCGACGAATATGACGTTGAACGCTACCTGCGCAACTCAAAGGGTGCGGTTATATACGAAGGGACGAACGAAATCCACCGATTAATTCAAGCTGGATATGCGCTGGGCTACCGCAAGGACACGCCTTTAAGAAAAGAATTACCTGCCTACGATGTGGAATTCTGGCAGGAGTGATAGTTGATTTTAGACTAAATCCACCCATATTGATTTAGAAGGAGGTTATCTTGAACATCGTAGTTTGTATCAAACAAGTTCCCGACAGTGCTGCCACCGTAGTGGCGGAAGGAGGACAGGCGTCCTGGGGAGATGCTCCTTTGGTGATGAATCCCTGGGACGAGTACGCCGTTGAAACAGCGCTCCTGCAGCAGGAAGCCCATGGCGGGGATGTTACAATCATCAGCGTTGGCGCTGAGGGCGCCACAGAAGCGATCAAATCTGCCCTGGCAATGGGCTGCAGCCAGGCTTATTTAGTCTCGGACCCCGAGTTGGCTGGTGCCGACAGCCGGGTCATCGCTCACGTACTGGCAGCCGCGATAAAGAAAGTTGGCGATGTAGATTTGGCTTTTTTCGGTAAACAAGCCATCGATAGCGATATGGGCGTTACCGCTCCCCAAACGGCGCGCATCCTGGGTTGGCCGGTGCTCTCGCTCGTATCGGTCGTTCAGGAGTTAAATCCTGACGAAGGTACTATCATAGTTGAACGCTCCATCGAAGAGGGTCGTCAGGTCGTAGAGAGCCAATTACCAGCCGTCGTAACCGTATCGAAGGATATCGCTGATCCGCGCTATCCGTCATTTATGGGCATCCGTAAAGCTGCCCGTGCCGATATCCCGGTTTGGACGCTGGCGGACCTGGAAACCGATGTGCCTGCCCCGCTTGTGCGCTGGCCCGAAGTTGTGAATCCGCCGGTACGCGAGGTCACAAATGAGATAATTTCAGGCGACAGCCCGGATGAGATAGCTGAAACATTAGCCGATAAAATAATTGGGGAGAAGGTGCTGTGATGGGTAATCAGGTATTAGTTTACATCGATCAATTTAAGGGTCAGGTCATGCCCACGTCCTGGGAAGTTCTGGGCGCTGCCCAGGTCCTGGCGGAGAAATTGGGAGGCGGCATAGCTATCCTGGCTGCCGGGGAAGCGTCTCAGGCAGTAGCCGAGCAAGCATTTCATTATGGGGCGACAGAGGCATATTACAGCGACTCGCCCAGCCTTGCGGATTACCGCCCGGAGCCTTTTACTGACTTTGTGGTAAAGGTGGTGCAAGAGCAAGGAGTGGAAGTGATCCTGTTCCCCACCACGACCCGCGGCCGGGAATTAGCCGCCATGAGTGCGGTTGACCTGGGAGCTGGTGTAATGCCAGATGTTACAGCACTTGAAGTCGAGGATGGCAGGCTGATTGCCACCCGTCCAGTTTACGCTGGTAAGCTTCTGGCGAAGACCTATTGTGAAACGGGTCCGCAGATTATTACATTGCGCGCCAGGGCGTATAAAGCGCCTGAAGTTGACAGCTCGCTTACCGGCACGCCAATCCAAGTTGACGCAGGTGTGGTGGAGAGCGATGTGTCGACCACGGTCTTGGGCTACACTCAAGCTGAAGGTGGGGTGAGCCTGGGGGATGCCGGGGTGATCGTTTCTGGTGGTCGTGGAGTCTCCAATAATCCTTCTCTCACACCCCCAGAGGGGATGGATGAAAAAGAAGTTGAGGTCTGGCGCGCCCAGCAGGGTTTCAAGCTGGTTGGAGAATTAGCCTCGGTATTAGGGGGGGCAGTTGGTGCAAGCCGTGCGGCAGTAGACGCGGATTATGTCCCTTACGAAAACCAGGTAGGTCAGACTGGCAAGTTAGTTTCCCCTGACTTATATATCGCTTGCGGTATCTCGGGCGCCATCCAGCACCAGGCGGGAATGCGATCCAGTAAAGTGATCGTGGCGATCAATAAAGACCCGGATGCGCCAATATTTAA
>CBFDCK010000073.1:0-15014 GCA_965603285.1 uncultured bacterium | reverse complement strand
CGAAGGCAGGTTCAAAACTTAGCTGCACACGGCATGGTGGGGTTTTTCTGAAGCCCTCAAGGGCTTTGAAAATACATATGGCGCCTTTAGAGTACTTACTCTGGAGGCGTCATCTTTTTTCAAACTCTTGTTGCTTACATATTGATACAGAAATTAAAATAATACTGATGCTAATTCGCCCCGGTATTGGCGTGTGATTGGATTGTTATCCCCGAGCATTTCGAGTAAGGCGACCATGATCCGGCGCGCTTCACCATCATTGTAGTGCTTGTCTTCACGCAGGATATCCAGCAATCCGTCCATAGCTGCCTCTGCATTGCCTCTATTAATGAGCCGCAGTGAATTTTGAAACGCTGCGTCGAGGGGGTCGCCGGTTGCTTTGATCCTTGCTCTTTCGGTATCAAGCTGCGATAATTCCTTTGCTAAGGGATGAAGTTTTTCTGCAGACGCGTATTCTTTACTGGTTGGAAAGTTGCTCAGCAAATCTAATGCTTCAGTTCCACGTCCTTGCAGTAGAAGGCATCTAGCCAATCCTAATAACGCTGCAGTATTCGTAGGTGAGGTATCGAGAGCCTGGCGGAAAGAGCTTTCAGCTTCAATAGACTGCTGCATCTCTAAAAGGCTCTGACCTTTTTCCAGGTTCAGATCGCTTTGATCCGGGGTAACTTCATGCAAGAACTCACGGATTTTCGATTCTGGCTTTGCTCCAACAAATTCCGCGACCATATTACCTTCCTTAAAAGCCTTAACTAAAGGAATGCTGCGAACGTTGTATCTAAGGGCTAGGTTCGGGTTTTCGTCAACGTTAACTTTCGCGAGGCGAAATCCGCCTTGAGCTTCTTCTGCCAATCGTCCTAAGATTGGTCCTATCACCCGGCAAGGACCACACCATTCAGCCCAGAAATCTACAACCACTGGTACATTCTGTGAGTAGGTAATTACGTGATACTCAAAGTCTGCTTCTGACACGTCAATAATAAATTCTGATGTCATAATGATTCAAACTCCTATCTAACAACCTTCACTTTCCCACTTCACTTATCTAGAATCCCAATATTAATTGACAATTCTCAGTAATAGATTTTACCAGGTAAATATTAAAATTTCGGATTACTTATAGCAATTTTCTGTATGCATATTGCGATAATATCAATTAATGACTATTCAATAAGTACTATCTCTCGTTGCTTGTATGTAGAATCCTGTGGCATTGAACTTGCAATAAAAAAATATACTCACTAATGGCCTCAATAAATGAGATGTATATGAATAGTGCTTTACGAACGAATATTTCGTCACGACAAGTCAAAATCTCTCGATTAGGTTTCCATTACTTTCCCGACACGGTTCACTATAGTGAACATGACCTGCAGTCATGGTTACCGGAGCTTCAAAAACTTTCTGCCTCCTGGATAACTCTCCTCGCTCCTACAGAGCGTGCGATCCCGGAATACTTCATTAATGCCCTGATTGACGCTGAAATTGAACCCATCCTACATTTTGCGATGCCCATAAATGAGCGTGCGCATGATGAATCGCTGCGCTTGCTGCTGAGGAGCTATGCCCGTTGGGGTGTTCGCTACGTTGTTTTAGGTGATCGTCCAAATAATCGCTCATCATGGACTACAAACTCATGGGCTCAATTAAAACTGGTAGAACGTTTCTTGGATTTTTTCCTACCGCAGGCAAATTTTGCCCTCAATGAGGGTCTTCTTCCTGTATTTCCGCCTTTAGAACCCGGTGGTGATTTCTGGGACACTGCTTTTTTACGAACCGCCTTGCGCAGTATTAAACGCCGCGATTTTGAGACCTTGTTGGAACGTTTAGTATTAGGGGTCTATGCATTTGCAGTAAACAGGCCGGTGAACTGGGGTTCTGGAGGTCCTGCTCGATGGCCGGGCGCCAGACCATATGACACGCCGCCTGGTGTTCAAGACCAGCTCGGTTTTCGCATTTTTGATTGGTATGAAACCATTTCCAAGGAGGAGATAGGCAGTTCGCTGCCTATACTGCTCCTACGTGCTGGAAGTCGACCGGGTGATCATCAGGATTTAACCTTACCGCAGGTAGACGAAGTTGACCATGCTGATAAAAATTTAGAGATTGCTCGCCTTATTGCTGACGACTCGAATATTGATGTATCTCTAGATCCCATACCTGATGAGGTTCTTGCCTGCAATTTCTGGCTCCTTTCAGCCGCTAAAACGAGCGAATTTGTTTCTCATGCTTGGTTTCAACCGGACGGTGAGAAACTTCTTGTTATTGATAGGCTACATAAATGGTTGGCAAATTTTCGAGATAGAGAAGAAGCCAGGGGTTCAAAAGAAATAAATTCAGTTGAAAAACTGCGAACGAAATTGGAGAGGTCAGTTGATGTAGGGGGCGAAGATTCGAGCCTCATTGCGCATTACCTCTTACTACCGCTTTACTCTTGGGGTGCTGCAGAATGGGATATAGAACTCATCCAGCCTTTGATACAAGAATTTCATCCAACTGTAGGTTTCTCCCTATCTGAGGCTTGTCTCGCTTCGCATGTCACTGTCGTTGGTAGCGAAGAGGTGATTTCTGAAGAGGCGCTTCAGATGCTGCGGGAAGCAGGTTGTACAGTGGATCGGTTGAGTACCAGTGGCACACTTTGTGCATCATAAAGATGGATGATGACATCATGAATACGTATAAGAATTTCAATGTGGAAGGGGATCCAATGAATCAATTGAATCAATCTCAGGTTATAGATGCCAAACAATCGACAGTTTCTACGATCATACAACCTGTGTTAAAGGTTATTGGATTGGGAGGCGGTGGCTGCAATGCCGTAGAGCGGATGATTACTCTGGGGATGAGCGGCATTCAATTCATTGCAGCCAACACCGACCACCAGGCATTGAACGATAATCCAGCAGACATTAAAATTCAACTTGGTCCGGAGACCACCAGAGGTTTAGGGGCGGGGGGTGATCCTGAAGTTGGAGGAGCTGCAGCTGAAGAGAGTCGAAGTGAAATAGAGAGCGCTTTATCTGGCGCTGACATGGTCTTTTTAACTGCTGGGATGGGTGGAGGCACAGGCACTGGGTCAATTCCCGTTGCGGCTGAAATTGCAAGAGCTATTGGAGCGGTGACAATCGCAATCGTAACAACTCCTTTTACTTTTGAAATTGGACGCCGTCAGGATAATTCAAATGAAGGTTTGTCGAAACTACGCCAGCACACTCATACTTTAATCACAATCCCAAATGACCGCTTGTTATATGTCGCTCCGCGAGACCTGCCTATTGAAGTTGCTTTTCAGCTTGCTGATGATGTTCTTCGTCAATCGGTGCAGGGGATTTCGGAATTGATCACCGAACCGGGGATGATAAACGTCGATTTTGCTCACGTTCGCCGTCTAATCCAATCAGGAGGCGGTGCGTTGATGGCTATTGGTCATGGGCATGGGGAAGAAAAAGCCTATCAAGCTATTGAGCAAGCACTGCATCACCCATTATTAGAGAGCATTTCCCTTCAAAACGCTGCTGGCATAATTGTTAATTTCACAGGAGGGGATGACTTAACGCTCTTTGAAGTTCAAGATGCGCTAACCAGATTGCAGTCACAAACGGGTCAACAAACCGAAATTGTGATGGGTGTGATTAACGATACGGAAATGAAGAATCGTGTCCAAGTTATTTTAGTGATTACGGGTTTGGGAGCTCCATCATTAGAGGAAACATTTTCTAAATATGCTGTTTCGGAACCAGTGTCTGAACCTGAGGAAGCTGCGCCACAACAACAACCCTCGCCCACATGGCAGCATACTCCATTTTCGTCATCGTCGACAAACCTTGATATCCCTGCATTCCTTAGACGACGATCGGGGAATGTAGGATTCGAAGATGGATCAGGATTGTAAAAGAATAGTGTGGAAATAAACACATCCAAATTAAACTCGATGGATAAGGAAATAGTTACATCAATTAATAAAAAAGTTTATCGTCGCTTTCCGGAATTAAATGGAAAAGCGCCAAAAATCCAGTCACAAAATTCTAGTGCGAAGAATGCACGTTCATTGCCTACATACCTTTTTGTCTATTCTGGAACAGTAATGATTTCTGGAAATAAAACTATGCCTCGGCTTGTCCGGGTTGTTGTGAATGAAAAAGGCAAAATTCTGAAGATTTCAACATCCCGCTAACGTCTCGAATAATGGATTCGGGCAACGTATTGTTAATAAAACAATTGTGTTAACAGTTGAAGTCAACAATTGATTACTTATTTACTCTTTATTAATTGTTGAGAGTACAAAGAAGGTAAGTGGGATTTTTTTATTTCAGGAGGCTATGGTGTCGACATTAACTCCTCTCACCCTCATTTTGGTTATCGTGATTGCGTTGTTTTTGCTAGGCGTGGTAACTTTCGTCGGGGGGATTCTAATATTAGCCTTTCGAACCAATAACAAAGATATAAAAACATTGGCAACACAAACAACACACTTAGCACAAAAGGGGATTGCTGAAGATGTGGCTGGTTTGGTTGGGAATGCTTCCGCTCTACTAGAAGCCACGAACGAAATGGTACGCACGACAACAGGTGTGGGTATCTTTTTAACAATATTGGGAATTATCCTGATGGGCTCCGCCTGTTGGCTTGTCCTCCAGATCCTTAAGGCAGGTATATGAAACAAGCTTTCTTTTTAACAGAATCCAGAAAGCTGTTATCTCAGAGATCCTGGCATTGGATCATAGTCTCATTGCGTCAGGATCCTGTAGTATTCAACAGCTTGATGAAATCTGACTTTGGGAGACTAGCTCTTGAAACCCTTTCAGCAGAGCCTGAGGATTGGTCTCCAGCTTCTTTAAGTTTGTTGGCATTGGAAAACCCTGCGACGTTGGCAGACCTGATAGCGCTTCCATTGGAGCCGCTGCCAAAGGAGTTGAGGAGTTTGGTTGCGCGTGTATATGAAGATTGGTTAAACAATCCAGATATCACGATCACCTTGCAGAAAGCTGGTTTATTAGCACTATCTCTAAGAGAACGTTTGCGAATAACAGGATCGTGGGATGGATTGGTAGAAGAATTGAGAGATCTGGTGGTATCTTCCCGAACAGTATTGGCTTGTCTATATGGAATGATACCTGAACCAAGCGAACTTCTGGGAGCTCTTTTAGAACAAAATGGCAATCCGCCACAACCAGATCTTGCCCTCCACGCCCTTCTTTCCAATCCGTTACCTGCAGAACTGCAGGTAGAAATTCTTAGATTTCTACTTATAAAACATAGTCTCTCAGTTCAAATGGCTGTTTTGTCTAAATTGTCTATTGAAAGACCGTGGCTTGCTTCTAAGCTTGCTGAGGACATTCTGGAAGAATTAAACATTGAAGATTTGCTCGATATAGATGTGGCTAATATCAATCCAGATGAACAATACGCTAGTGATTTGTTCCTGGATGAGCAAGCGGATCGATTGACACGCCTTTTTCGCATAGCCAGAATCTATGAACATGCAGATCGTTCCAATAAGGCGATCCCGGTATTATCCGAATCGATCGATATCACCAACCGTTTGCAAGCTCGTCTAGAAGCCAATCTTGCTCAAGCGGTTACTTCAAGATCATCAGATAATGGTCGCTCTGATAAAGTGCTCGATTATTGGAAGCAGGCGACCCAATTAGCATCCAATATGCCCCAGTATGCAGCCGGTCTGGCAAACGCCCTGGTCGAATCGGGTCGTATAGATGATGCCAAGGCTTATTTGGAAGCCAGACAGGTCGATACATTGCTGCCGCTTCACTCCATTCTGCCTTTAACTGCTGCAAGAGTGGCGCAGAAAATGGATGATCCTGCGGCAACCCAACAGGCGGCGCAACGGGCATTTGAACTATTGAGTGATGAATGCTCTCTGGATCAGAACGAGTTTTTATCGCTTGCTGAAATCCTGGTTCAGACGGAACAAATCGAAGAAGCTGTAAAAGTTGCTCAAACTGGAGTAAGAAAATATACGAATGATACACAACTGCTGTCTTTTTTAGCAGACACTCAACTCCAATACAGTAAACAGCAGGATGCTCTCGAAAACGCATATTTGGCATTTGCAGTAGATATGGTTTCCTCGAATAAACCCGGTCCCGACAACTTTGATCCTTCCATTCAACGGATATTGGTGAACAGTCTGGAAGAAAACGGTGATTGGCAGACAGCATTAGAAGAACGTGTTTTGCTCGTTGAGCAGCTTGAAACACCAGCACCTTCTGATTATCATGACATTATGTATTGTGCTCTGCAAGCCGGACATCCTAAACAAGCCATTATTATCAGCAAGTTGGCTCTTGAGATGAATCCTGAAGACGGTATGGCGTATTCGCTTATTGGGAAAGCATACTTGGCATTGGAAGACATTCCAGCCGCGGTTGATAACCTGCGGATGGCGACTAGTTTAGAACCAGAACTAGCTGATGCCTGGATTGAGCTTGCAGGTGCCTACAAACTTGATGGCAAGAATTCAAAATTTTTTGAGACATTAAATGCCGCCAGTCTTGCTGCACCGATTGCGCCAGAAGTGCACTTCGCATTAGGTGAAGCCCACCTAGAACAGAACGAACTGACTCAGGCGTTGGACAGCTTACGTAAAGCTTCAGCACTCTTAGCACCAACATCATCTAAAAGTCAGCTCGAGGGAGAGAATCACCCCGAAGTTGAATTAAAGGCATTTGAGGTCAATTTTGATCTTGCCACAAAAATTTCGTACTATTTCGGTCAAACCCTGAAAGAACTAGGTTATCAAAAAGAAGCGCGGCAGGTTCTGGAGACCGCTTATCAAGCAGCAGTGAATTCTGAAATCAATCTGAACAAAGGTACTGAAGAAGTGCTTTCTGGACGACTAGACCCAGCGCTTGCTTACCTATATGCACAGATGTTGATTGTTATGGAAGAACATAAACCGGCCGTCGAAGCCTTGGAATACGTGGTTCGTTTTCAACCGGAGAGACCTGAACCTGCAATGGATTTAGCGCGCATATTGCTGCTCTTGGATCCTTCACCCGAGCAGGCAAGAGAGGCGCTTTCTATTCTGAAGTGCGCTTTTCATTTCAATGATGATGGGCTTATCGGGGACGAAAAGGTGATAGAAAAGACCACCGTCGGTCAACGCGCTGAAGCCCAGGCTTTGTATGCGGAAGCCTTGGCTGTCGCCGGCGAGTTTATAAATGCAAAGAACGTATTTCGAACTGCGCTGGACACCCAGGTAATTAATGAGCCAGCCTGGCGATTGCGTTTATCAATTGGTCTCAGCCGGGTTGCTATGATTCTTGATGAGCCTGAGCTGGCTCTCGCATCCCTTCAAGAAGCGGTTAAGTTAGATAACGAAAACCCTGCTGTTTATCGATCTCTTTCAGATGCTTATTTGTCGACAGGTCTGATTGACGAATCATATCAGGCTGCCAAAACTGCACTTGAATTGGATTCTGATGAGGGCGAGAATTCAATCTGGTTTGCCGAACTTATGTTGGGACTATCTGAGCAACCAGGTGTGGGTAATCAAGAATATCGGGAACAGGCAATCGAGGCTTTGAAAACCGTTATCAGGTTTGAGCCTTCTCGTACCGATTTTGTAATTCGCCTCGCCGATCTACAAAGAAAGGTAGGAGATAAGACAAGCGCCCTCGAATCATACAAAAAATTTGCTGAGCTTGACAATCTCGTTGGTAGTGCTTCCGAACCGGACATCCTATTAGCATCGCACTGTCTTACTGATTTGGATGAACCACGTATTGCAATAGGTTTGCTCGAGCGCGTTATCGAACAGAGCAAATCGGACGAGAATGATGGTAGCGAATCCAGTCATTTAGATCTGTCGGGATTTCACCTCGAATTAGCAAACATCTACCAATTAATTGGCAACTTTGGACAAGCTGTACTTACTATGGATAGAGCAATTGAGGCTTATCCTCAAAATCCTGAATTGTACATAAAAAAAATATGTTTGCTCAAGGAGATGCAAGATACAAGATCAGCCATCGAGAACACGGAACGTGCATTGAGCCTGTTCCCCGCGAATTCAATGCTCAATCAAACAGCGGCGATGCTTCATTATAACGAAGGTGAATTGTTAAAAGCTGTGCAATATTCGGAGATAGCAATTTCTGCAATCGGTAAAAGTGATAACGATAAGAACAATGATCTAGCACTGTTACGCGCTGCTGAATTGGCTCGTGCTGCCCTCGAGCCTGAACGGTCATTGTCTTATTTATCAGATATCAATGGGGAGAAAGAACCAATTGGCGGACTTGCAGGAGCATGCTTGAAGGCGGAAGCAGCGTTGGATATTGGTGATGTTCAAGCGGCAGTCGAAGCATTACAGGAAGCAGAGAATTTGAACCCCGGATATCCTCGGGTTATGGCTATTCAAGCCCGACTCTTAGGTGAGAAGCAAGGAATTTCAAAGGCAGTTAACCTATTGTCGACCCTCAAACGTGAACTTGAAGAATATGAGGTCGATGGTGAATCCCAGGAAGACAACCTAACCCCCTTACATCCATATATGAATTATCGTGCAGTCGGCGAAGCGTGCTTAGCGCTTGGTGATTGGGAGAGCGCTGTGAAACTGTTGTCACACGTGGCGAACATGGTTCCTCAAGAACCGATTTCACATATGCAGTTAGCGCAGGCTTTGGTGCTGCGCGCTGAGACTCAAAAATTCAGTCAAATGATGCAAGTTAAAAACCATGCACCTGGATGTGCGGCCTTAGAAGATGAAGCGCGAGTATCTTTTGAAGAGGCTCTCAATGAAGTAGAAAAGCGGGTTGGAGAGCTTGTAAACAATGAAGGTGCTCAAGCGGCTCGATCAGAAGGTGAGAAAGCCTTACAGACGGCAGCAATTTGGCGAGCACGAGGTCATGCTGTTTTCACTCCTAATATTGAAAATGCCCAGTACTTAGAGAGAACGTTGTTTAACAACGATCCTGACCCAGAACTACTGGCAGCTTATTTTTTAGTTTTAAGGGACATTGGTGATCACTCTAAGACCAAAGAAATTGTGAAAGGGAATTGGGATTTTATTTCAAATAGCAGCAATATCGGCGAACACCCATTGGTACTCAGTTTGTTGGCGCTGCTTCAAGCTGAAGACAACCCTGAACGAGCTTTGGAAAATGCCATTCTTTCTGTGACAAGAGTTGCTGATTTCAGAAATCTCCGTTTGCTCCAAACGCCGATGGCGAATTACCTGGTAGCTAAATTGGCTTTCCTATATAAAGATTTCTCACTAGCGCTTGATGCTGTTCAGAGTGCTTTAGAAATTTGGCCTGATGAACCAGATTGGTGTGCATTGGCATCTGAGATATATCGAAGTCGTGATGAGAAGGCAGGTTTGCCAGATTTGAGTGAAGCTGTGAAGTATTTGGAGAAAGCGGTCAAACTTGAACCTAAACAGATGTCTCTTTACATGCACCTCGGTCAAGTCTATCTTGAGAGCGGCGATAGCGTTCAAGCCATGCAGGTCCTAGAGCAAGCAACTCGTCTAAAACCTGAGCATTCAGAAGCTTGGATCCAATTAGCTGAAGCTCAATTAGAAGCCGGTCGCTTAGATTTAGCGGTGGAAAGTACTAACCAGGCACTCGAAAATGCGGATAACCCCGTCAAACCGTTGCTTTTACTTGGGGAGATTGAGCTGCAGAATGAAAACCCGATGGGGGCATACAAAATTGTACAAAGCTTATTAAGTACTGAGCCAGATCATCCCGATGCATTGCTTCTTCTGGCGCGCGTACTTGTATCTCTCGACCGGCCCGAAGAAGCCATAGAGATATTAGAAGCAGCGATTCCCTCCATGAAGGATCCCCTGCCCTTTCAACTTGAACTTATTCGACTAAAAGGACGAGTACATGGACGGGAAGCTGCCCTGACTCTCTTACAAGGACTGTCCGAACAGTATCCAAACCAACCCAATGTATTGGCTTTTATGGCGAAGTTCCTCCTCGAACAGGAAGAATTTGATCAGGCGGTCATTGCTGCAAAACAGGCTTTGTTGTCCGTAAATGGAGAACTTTCCGCTATAGAAAAATCCGAGCTTCATTACTTGGTCGGTCGTCAATCACGGGATGCGGGGCAACTCGACCAGGCAGTGCACTATTTAAGCCTCGCCATTCAACATGACCCGAACCAGATAGAATCTTATTTAGAATTAGGACAGGTATATCAGGACCGCAGACAGCACCAGGATGCCTTGAGTACCTATAAGAAGGCTATCAATCTGTTGCCCGAGGATTACCGGTCTTATTATTTTGCAGGTTTAGCTTTGAAAGATGGGAAAGATTACGCTGGCGCCGAAAATATGTTAAGACGGGCTTCTCAATTAGCTCCAGATGAGCCTCATGTCCATCGCTTATTAAGCGCTGTTGCTGCGCTGGATCTCATTCACAACCATCAATTGGTTCCCAAAGAAATTCCAATATCATGAATATAAGTCATAATCCACCCATTTCTAATAATCACAAAATATCTCGTGAGCGATATTTGAACATTGTACGCGCATCTCTGACGGTTGGTCAGACAAGTTATGCTCGCGATATGGTCTTAAATTGGTTGGCGAATTACCCAGGAGACTTGTATGCTGGATTGCTCTACGCCGAAGTTTTTTTGGGTGAAAACCGCTTCAGGCAGTCCATGCAGGTTTCACGTGGTTTGTTAAAGGTGGATCCTGAATTTCTTACTGCTGCGCAATTGCTTCAACGTACACAGGATTTGATTCTTAATAGTCAGGAGTACTCGAAAAATGGAGGCTTCGACCACGAACCTGGTTTAGATATCTCAAGAATAAAGTCAGAAAGGGTGAACCTTTCAACCTGGGTTTACTCCATAAGTGAGGACGGAGGCAAAGAAAGCGATCTATTAACCTGGGGGAGTCCATTGCGATCAGCTCGTCAGGCGTTAAAACAAGGTGATCTTAATCGAGCTGAGGAATTGATTCGCCAAGCTTTGAGTTTTGAACTAACACCGCTGCTAGCTGTGGTCACTCACCTGGAATACTTGCAAGCGAATGGCTCGATACCGCTGCAGTCAAAGCTTGAGATTGCCCACGAATATCACCAACGCTGGTCGGATTGCCTGGTTTGTAAACTTTCGCTAGCTCATTGGCTGATGGAATTCGGGAAAGGAGACCGGGCAGTTGTCCTCCTACACGAAGCCGCGGCGCGCGATGTGAACGGGCAAGTTCCAGCGCGCCTGTGGAATGGCTCTAATCCTTATCATAAAATCTGGCCTCGGCATTTAGAGTTAGCTTTGGAAGCTCCAATCCCAGCGGAAGTTGCAGCTTATTTAGGTTGGAACCGGATTGAAGGTGGAATCATTCCTTCTGGAACTGTTGATTTGAATCCATCGATAAGTGAATTGTATGAAGATCTTATCGAAGCATCCAATTCTGAACCGGAGTTGGAGGACTTCATCCCGGCTGCAGCAACGATCACAGCATCACGGTTAGATTCGCAATACTCCACTGATGAAGGAGAAAAAGACTCGCCCTCAGGGGATTCAAGCTCGCTATTAGAGTCCAAAATCAGTGCGGATGTGACTTACCAAGCCAGAGAAGAAATTGAAAATTTGGCAGTGAAGAGGAACCTACCAGGGGTGACTAAACTTGATGGTCGCTATCCGGTTTATGTGGTTATTTCTCTACGCTCCAGGTTGGTAGAAAAATATGGAGAGAAAAACACTGACATTCTAGAAGACGAGATGAAGCGTTTGGTGAAAGCTGTTCAAGCATATCCGCGCTGGGGGTCTCTGATGTTGTTTGCTGATGATCCTGTTTGCCTGGAGCCGTATAGTATACAACCTGTTGAGACCATTGATCCCTGGGCGATAAAATTAGCAATAGCTGACCTTGATAGAGCACTTGCAAAGCATGGTGAAATGATTGGCGCATTAATGATTGTTGGTGGACCAGAAATAATTCCGTTTCATAATCTGCCCAATCCTGTGGATGACCTGGATATGGATGTCCCCTCTGACAACCCTTATGGGACCCGAGACGAGAATTACTTCATACCTGAGTGGCCTGTGGGTCGTCTCCCGGGTGGAACCGGAACTGATATCAGCTTGCTGTACGAGCAGTTAAAACGGATCGCGGATTGTCATTCCGGTCAATCCAAACGTGCCGCTGGTCGAAAGAATTTATTGAGCAGGTTTACGAATTGGATAATTTCGAGTTTCAGTATGCAAAAGAAAAGCTATGGTTATACAGCAGCCATTTGGAAGCAAGCTTCATTAAAAGTATTTCGCCCAATTGGTGACTCAAAAGCAATGTTTGTTTCCCCCCCTTATGGTTTTTCTGGTGCGCGGGTGAACTCGTCCTCTGAACTTAGAAAGAGCGGTCGTAGCAAGCAGAAGCGGGTACGATTGCCGAAAAGTCGTTTCGGTTATTACAACCTGCACGGATTGGTTGATGCCGGTGAATGGTACGGTCAGAGCGATCCAATAGATCATGCAGATGGTCCCGACTATCCCATAGCGCTCCGGCCTCAGGATTTTAGTGTAAATGGTCGTAAGAAAACCGCCAGGAGTCCCCAGATTGTATTCAGCGAAGCTTGTTACGGTGTGCATATCATCGGAAAATCATTGCAAGAGGCTATGGCTCTGAAATTCTTACAATCAGGCAGCAAAGCGGTAGTTGGTTCAACCAGTATGTCATATGGTTCTATCGCCCCGCCGTTGATTGCCGCCGATTTATTGGGATTTCAATTTTGGAAATTCTTGCATGATGGCATGCCTGCTGGTGAAGCGCTGAAACAGGCAAAAATATCTCTAGCGAGCGAAATGCACCATCGACAGGGTTACCTGGATGGTGAGGACCAGAAAACGTTGATCTCGTTTGTGTTATACGGAGACCCTCTGGATAAGCCATTTAATGGCTACAAAGGACCAAAATCCATCCAAAGGCAGATTGATCCTGATGAAATTAACATAGTATGCGATCGCTCACTTGAGACGGATGCCCCAAAACCGATTCCGGTCGAAGTACTAGGGAATGTTAAGCAGATTCTCAAACAATACCTGCCCGGTATGACGGATGCGCAGTTGACGTATTGCGAGGAACGAGGTCAATGCGGTGGGAATGGTCATAATTGTCCGACCAGTCAATTAGAGGTCAGAGCTCATTCTCGGGTGCATTCACCTCGCAGCCTGATTACTATTAATAAAAATGTTACCCAGGAGAACCGCAGCCATCCACAATACGCCCGCTTGACATTGAACGGGAAGGGGAAGTTGGTTAAGTTGGTTGTATCGCGTTGAGAGAAATTACCGGGACCCTATCAACCCGGTTTTTAGATGGTCTTCTGTAAGGGCGATTATCGCCCTTTTTTTATTATTAATTGATTAGAGGGGGATTTCCTATTATTTAATCATGGTATGATTTTAGGTTGATTGTCAGAAATATCATCATTTTGGAGAGGGTGTTGAATAAAAGAGGTCCGTTTTCCACGCTGCGCTATTTATCCATACTCTTGATATTGGCTGCCATCATCCTAGCAGTGATGCAGTTGGTGCGCTTCAGTCGTGTGCGTGCTTTTCTGCCGGCGGGATTGGTAGTCGCTGGCGTTCCTGTTGGTGGTTTAGACCGCTCACAAGCAGCGCAACGCTTGGGAGAAGCTTATACTGTACCTATAGAACTGTATTATAAGGATACAGTTATTCATCTACCTCCATCAGTTGTTGATTTCCAGTTAGAAGTGGATAGTATGCTGTCAGTAGCGGACTTTGAACGCACCCAGGTGCAGTTCTGGCAAGATTTCTGGGAGTTCTTATGGGGACGCACAACATTCCCAACCCAAATTCCTTTGTCCGCAACATTTTCTGAACCTCGTCTACGCGCCTTCCTGGAAGACATCTCGGAGCGCTACGATCAACCCTCCGAATCAGCGATGCCTGTCGCTGGCACAGTTGATTTTTTTCCTGGTAAACCGGGGACTGCATTGGATGTTGAAGGGTCAGTCTTGCTGATCGAAGCAGCACTCAACTCGCTCACAAGCCGTACCGTAAACCTGCCGATCAAACGCCTGGAACCTGCGCGTCCTGCTTTCCAGAACCTTGAAGTGCTGCTCAAACAGACTCTGGAGGTATCCGGTTATGATGGTCTGGCGGGGATATATTTGCTTGACCTGCAGACCGCCAAGGATATTCACTTCGCATACCGCCAGGGTGAAGACGTTCCAGTAAATCCAGATATCGCTTTCACTGCATCCAGCATTATTAAGATACCGATCATGGTCTCGGCTTACAGCCGCATTGGAGAGAATCCAGATCCGGAGACCATGAAACTCATGGAAGATATGGTCGACAAATCGGGCAACGAAGCTGCCGATTGGTTGATGGATCGTGTGATTGATGATACGACAGGACCGTTAATCGTTACCGATGAAATGCAGGCACTTGGTTTATACAATACATTCTTGGCTGGTTATTTCTCTTTGGGTTCGCCCCTTCTAGTTATCATTGACACACCCGCCAATACGCGCCTGGACGTGAACACAGACCCGGACCCTTACAACCAGACCACACCTTCCGATATTGGCATGCTTTTAGAAGACCTGTACCAGTGTTCCCAGACCGGCGGGAGCGCCTTAAAGGCTGTTTTCCCAGGTCGGATCACACAGCAAGAATGCCAGGATATGATCACTTTCCTGATCAAGAACCGCTTGCCTGTGCTGTTGACGGCTGGATTGCCAGAGGGTACTCCCATTGCCCACAAACATGGTTGGACGACTACTAATGGAGTGATCCACACTATTGGAGACGCGGGTATCATTTACACTCCTGGTGGGAATTACGTATTGGTGGTTTTCCTGTACCACCCTGACCAATTAGTCTGGGAAACTGCTTCTGAATTAATTGCTGAGCTTTCGCAGGCGGTTTACAATTTTTATAATCTTCCAGGAGAGTAGGAAGAAGGGAAAAGGGAGCAGGGATAGGGTATAATCCTGTCGTCAATCGCTCCCGTAGCTCAATGGATAGAGCGCCGGACTTCGAATCCGTAGGTTGCGCGTTCGAGT
>CBFDCK010000072.1:0-15288 GCA_965603285.1 uncultured bacterium | reverse complement strand
TCCTTACGCGAATGGATTAATTAACCCGCGGGAGGTTTTACCTGCGGGAGGTTTAGGGCTGGTAAATTCTGGTTTCTGGTTTGAAGGCTGCCCAAGAGAACCAGAAGTGATTGACCGCAACAACTGGCTCAAGCTGGGTGCCATCCAGCTCGCCGCTCAGCGCCTGACCAAGCACGCTCCATTCGCTGCCGGTCTGGTCGTCAAGGATATTTGAGCCATCGTAGCTAAAGGTCAAGGTCTGCTTATCAACCTCACGGGAGAAAGCATTGGCAGTGCCCACATCCCGGCCTCCAGCGACCGTACCCACATCCAGCGCAGAAGCCGTTCCGGTCTGCCAGAAAACAACAATATCCTGCCCAGCGATTGTGTCGTTGGCAACGTGTATCTCTTCCAGGGTGAGGTACGGGTATGCTACTACTTCTGCACCCATGTCAACCGTGAGCACACGAGCTACAGCCGGCAGCTCGTCAGGGGTACTTGGACCTCGATACAAAAACGGGGAGTTGTTGATGTTGTCATAACCCGTGTAAGGATTGCGACCATACGAGCGGTTAAAGCCCGTTTCACGTGAAAGCACTGTGCCATCCGGGAAACTGGATTTAAACTCCTCCCACGAGATAATTGAAGCTGGCAGGAAAGCAAGCTGGGTGCCCGTCAGGTCCCCGGCGATCGCTTCACCAGACGCCTGCTGCCACCATGTTTCAGTCTGGCGGTCGTACATGATCAGGTTGCTGAACCGCAGGCGCCCGGTGGTGCCAAAGTCGAGCACCTCCCCATCCACCGTACGCTCAAAGGCGATGCCGGTGTTGCACAAGGGGCAGAATGTAACCACAACAGGAACATCACCCACGATGTCATTGACAATCTCGTGATACATCAGAATTTGGATGGGATAAGCGCGCGCATCGTCGCCGACTTTGAAGAAGATCAGCGGCTCAAGCGGTTCTAACCATTCATCGGCTTCCTCTATACTGATGAACTGCGGGTCGTCGACAGCAGGAATCCCGTTTTTAGGAGGACCACCAGAGAGAATCTCAGAATAGGGCACCGTGTGTAGTCTGAAATCAGTACTGAACTCGTTTTGTGTGCCCGAGGGAGGCTTTTCATCCGGATCCAGCAATGCCTCTCCGGATGGTGGCTCTGATTGGATCGGCTCTGTAGACTCGACCGGTTCCGTTTCAACCGTGGCGGAGACATCACTGGTCTCAACCTTTTCTTGAACCGGGGTCACCTTAGTTGAAGGGTTAGCCGTGGGAGTATCTTGAACCTTTGTCTCCACGGGAGTCGATTCCTCCTGCGGTGCAGCCTGGAGTGCAGTGGCACAAGCGGCAAGCACTAACGTAGAGATAGAGACAACTTTGATAATCGATCGTATTTTTTTGTTCATAAAAACATCTCCTTGAATATTAATCTTTTATCTTTAACTGTTAGACGTGATAGAGAATAAAGAAATTACGTGAAAAGTGGGTGAGTATATAAGTGAGAATTTACTTTAGCATTTCGTAAGACTTGTCAAAGGAGAAAAAAAACTGGTGCCAAGCGGCGACTGCTTCCGCTTGTACACCAGTCATGGAAATTCCCGCTTTCAAATCAAGCGGGGAGGAAGAGTGGGATTCTAATCCTCACGGAAATCAATCGTGATCACCCTCTGATCGATTTCCTTTTGCAAGGCAGCAATTTCGTCCTTAACGACCGGGAGGATCTGATCAAAAAGAATTACCCTTCTATCCGCCTGGTCACGGCGTTTAAACTCCACACCTCCAGCTTTCAATGAGCGCTGGCTGACCGTCACGCGGATGGGCAAACCGATCAGGTCGGCGTCGTTGAACTTCACACCGGGGCTTTCCTGGCGGTCGTCGAACAGCACCTCCACACCGGCAGCCTGGAGATCTAAATACAACCGTTCAGCGACATCAGAAGGCTCTTCGTCACCCTTTCCGGTCAATAGGACTAGATGAACTTGATACGGCGCTACACTGACCGGCAACACCAACCCGTCATCATCGTGGTATTCTTCAGCGACGCAGGCAAGTGTACGACCGCTGCCGATGCCGTAGGAACCCATAACGACAGGCTTTGACTCCCCGTCCGCATCCAGGAATTCGGCTCCCATCGCTTCACTGTAGCGGGTACCCAGCTTGAAGATGTTGCCAACTTCAATACCCCGTTGCGCCTTCATCTTTGCCCCGCAATTCGGGCAGGCGTCGCCATCCTGGGCAGCCGCGATATCGACCACGATATCGGCCTGGTAATCGCGCCCATAATTGACATTACGGAGGTGATAGCCTTCCTGATTGGCGCCCGCCACCAGGTTGGGTGAATCAGGGATAATATCATCGACCACTACCAGGACGTCCTCAAGTCCCAACGGAGAAGCATATCCAGGTACAGCGCCCACAGCGATAATCTCGTCTTCCATAGCTGGACGTAACGCTTGAGCTTTAATCGCATTGACGAGTTTGTTCTCGTTCAATTCCATATCGCCCCGCAGGACAGCAAATACGAATTGCTCGCGTGTATCTTCCCCCTCTGGTATTGTGGCAATCAGGAAAACAGCCTTGGCGGTCTGCGACTCGGGTATGTTCAGGAATTCCGCCAGGTCTGCTATGGTCTTCATTTCCGGAGTGGCTACCTCCTCTACAGGCAGGGGCTCTTCATAAGGCAGGATGGGTTTCTGGAAAACTGCCACCTGCCGGTTGGCTGAATAACCGCATCCTTCACACAGCATCAGCGTATCCTCGCCCACTGGCGCCAGGTACATAAACTCGTGCGCCAGCTTTCCGCCCATCATGCCGACGTCCGACTTGACTGCTATTACCGGCAGTCCGCAGCGATGAAAGATGTTGAAATAAGCCTGGTAGTGGGCACGGTACTGGACATCCAACCCCTCGAAATCGGCGTCCAGGCTGTAGCTGTCCTTCATTGTGAACTCACGCACTCGGATCAACCCGGCGCGCGGCCGTGGGTCATCGCGCCACTTGGTCTGGACATGGTAGATCATAAGAGGAAGCTGGCGGTAAGAATGCACCTCTCCCCGCACCAGATCAGCGACCACCTCTTCATGGGTCATCGCCAGCACCATATCTCGCCCAGAACGGTCTTGAAAGCGTCCCATCTCCGCGTCGATCTCATACCAGCGGCCGGTTTCCTTCCATATCTCAGCAGGATGCACAACGGGCATGGACACTTCCTGCCCCCCAATAGCATCCATCTCCTGACGGATGATATTTTCGATCTTGGTTAACGACCGCCTTGCCAGGGGCAGGTAGCTGAAAATGCCTGCTGCAAGCTGGCGGATGAATCCCGCTCGTAAAAGAAGTTGGTGGCTGGGAATCTCAGCTTCCGCCGGTGTTTCCCGCAGCGTGCGGCTGAAAAGTTTACTCATTCGCATGGTACTCCTCCTGGTATTCAAGCAAACATCCAATGTTAAAAAAGGTTCTGACGGTATGTTATGTTTCCGACTTTTAAAATCGCCACCCTCTGGCAGGTTTTCAGTCCAGAGGGCGTTAAAAGGTCAATCTATAAATCACCAATTAATCGCGCTCAGCATGAATAAATGCCCGAAAATGAACGTACGGTTCTGAGTTGGAGAAAGAGTCTGGTAGAAATAAGTTTAAATTCATCGATAAAAGTTTACCATTATTGATTTATGTGTCAAGGAAATGACGGATTTAAGTAAGTTACATAAGCGTTATGCACACAACTTGTGTATCGCAATAATCATGACAGCGGCATCCGAACCTCAAAACCGGTACATATCTGGTATCATATACAATCCTTAAACAAATCAACAAGACCTGCTTGATGATTTCCCGGAGATGTGGGCTATGCGCAACTTATTTAAACCGAAACCAGACAAATTCATCGGCCTCCTGATCGACCAGGCTGCGGTTACTCTAAATGGTTTTGACCTGTTGAAGGAGTACATGGACACCTTCAGTCACGAAACTGCCGAGAAGCTAGGCGAAACCGAGAAGGAAGCCGATGAAATCCGGCGCATCCTAATCGACGAATTGAACCGCACTTTCGTAACGCCCATCGACCGAGAGGACATTTTCGCCCTTTCACGGGCGATTGACGACATGCTGGATTACGCCAATTCCACCGCGGATGAGATGGACATCCTTAACGTGCGCCCTACCGAGTACATGCTGCGCATTGCATCGCTCCTGCGAGATGCTGCTTACGAGATTCATCTTGCTATGCAGCGGCTGCAGAGGAATCCTAATGTAGCCATAGACCACGCCCAACGGGCGAAAGCCCTCGAAAACCGGGTCGAATCCGTATACAGGGAGGCACTAGCAAAACTTTTTAAAGGTCCGGAAGACGTTAAACACGTCGTCAAGATGCTGAAAACGCGTGAGGTTTACCGCCATCTGAGCAATGCCGCCGATAGGGGAGATGAGGCAGCCAATATTATTTCCGACTGCGTTGTAAAAACAACCTGAGGGTGCAATGCAGACTTTTTTAGAGCCCACGCTGATCCTGCTGATCCTCCTGGCGATAATCTTTGACTTCCTGAACGGTGTACACGATTCAAGCAACATTGTGGCGACGATGATCGCGTCGCGCGCTTTCACACCGCGGGTGGCGCTCGGCGTAACAGCGATTGCCAACTTCGTAGCGCCTTTTCTCTTCGGCGTCGCCGTAGCTACGACCATTGGTGAGGATATTATTGATGCAAACGCTATCAACAACGGCGTGATCATCGCAGCTCTATTAAGTGCCATTTTATGGGGCCTGTTCACATGGTTCGTGGGCATCCCCAGCAGTTCGTCCCACGCCTTGGTCGGCGGTCTGATTGGCGCAGTTGCGGTCGGAGCCGGCTTACAGGCTATCTATCTGGATGGGATGGTGAGAGTATTGATCGCGCTGTTCATCTCACCTATCATTGGCTTTATCGGTGGATTCCTGTTCACCAAATTAATTTTGTTTCTCGCCAGGGGAGCATCGCTGCACATCAACTGGTTCTTTAAACGCTCCCAGATCGTCACCGCCGTCACACTGGCACTCAGCCACGGCACCAATGACGCTCAAAAGACCATGGGGATCATCACGCTGGGACTGGTGACAAGCGGGTTCCTGGATACTTTCTACGTGCCCTTGTGGGTGGTCGCGATCAGCGCCGGGGCGATTGCGCTGGGCACAGCCATGGGTGGCTGGCGATTGATCAAAACGCTGGGCGGCAAGTTCTACAAGATTCGTCCAGTGGATGCCTTTAGCGCCCAGACCACTTCGACAGTCGTGATCCTGGGCGCCTCGCTATTAGGAGAACCGGTCAGCACGACTCAGGTTATCAGCTCGTCGATTATGGGTGTTGGTTCGGCGGAGCGTCTGAGCAAGGTGCGCTGGGGGGTAGGTAGAGATATGGCTATGGCTTGGCTGGTGACCATTCCAGTTACAGCCCTGCTCGCGGCAGGTATATATTGGATCCTGGTTCAAATTGCGATCGCTTAAGAGCCATCCATCCCTTTTAACTTGATCGAGATGGGGTCCCCGGTGCCCGGGGAGTCCAGAATTTTCTAGCAGAAAGTCTTCCCAGTTTGTGATACTTTCCAGTTCGGTGCGGTAATTCTCAATTTTCGACGCCTGGTGGAGGTTTGGATTCGAAGCAACCTCCTGTATCAACCTCCCGCGGGTTTCACTGAACTTACGGGAATAGATCAACCTCCCGCGGGTCGCGTGTGATTGTGGGATGATGTCTACAACAATCTTTGTGTGATCATTGCGTGAATGTATTGATGAACCCGCGGGAGGTTTAGCCCCGAAGTAACCTCCTGTATCAACCTCCCGCGGGTCGCGTCTGATTGTGGGATGATGTCTACAACAATCTTTGTGTGATCATTGCGTGAATGTATCGATGAACCCGCGGGAGGTTCAGCCCCGAAGTAACCTCCCGACAAAATCAATCATTCAGTTCCTGTAAATATTTTAATAATTCTTCGTAGCTTGTTACCCTGAGATCTGGTTCAACCTCCGTTGCAGTAGGACCAAACAAGCAAGTGTGTACACCCGCTGCGTACCCTGACTGGATATCGATGTCCCGATCGCCTACCGCCAGGGTTTCCCTCAGGATGAGATCGCAACGTCGGATCACCTCTTCAAACATGGCTGGGTCAGGTTTGAGCGGGTACCTGCCTTCGGTCGTAATCAGATCAGCGAAATAGGTTTCCATTTCATAAACCTTTAGCAGTCTCATGGCCGAAGCAGCATCCCGATGAGTGACAATCACATTCGCGCCGCTCCTTGAACAGATGTATTCACAGACCTGGCGCACACCCGGAAATGGTTTTTGGTCGTCCAGCGAATAATTGGCATAGTAACCAAGGGAGCGCTGCTGGATCTCTTCGGGATCCAAGCCATATTGCCTTGCCAGTTCATCTCCATAGAGGGTGAGAGACTCATGAGCGTGACGGCTGATCAACTCCTGTGGGATTTGGACGCCGTAATCATCCAGCGCTCTACGGAATGCGTGGATAAGTGCGGGATAAGTGTCGAATAACGTGCCATCAAAATCCCAGATAATGTTGCGAATCATGGTTCAATTCCTCATTTCAAGATATTGAGACTTCTCTCATCAGTCGCAGAAAATACCATCCATTATATAAACTGAAAAATACAATAAAGAAATACTACAATACCGTACTTTACCCCAATTTTACCTTGTTCATAAAAGTAAATTGGCGAGGTTTTATCAAACTATGGAACATAATGTCGGTTTTTAGAAATCCTGTTTTTCCAGTAAATGCTTCATAGAATAAGTGCTATTGCATCTCCAGGAGATTTGATGTAAAGTAAAAGAAGTTATAATGCCGCCTATGGCTGCACTCATGACCACTGTGACGTGTTGACCCATCAGACCAAACAAACCAATTAGATGGCCAAGGAGGAACATAATAATGGAAAGCGATAAAATGGTAAGAGAGCAGCTTCTTTTTCTGTTAAGGGGTGGTAATGCCCACATGAACTTCGACCAGGCGGTGGCTGATTTTCCAATCCAGAATATCAACACCAACCCGCCCAACGTCTCATATACCCCCTGGTACCTGCTGGAGCACCTGCGCATTGCCCAGTGGGACATTCTCGAATTCATTCGGGATCCCAAACACGTTTCACCCGCCTGGCCGGAGGGTTATTGGCCGCCAGAAAATGAAGATGCGGATCCGGCTAGATGGGAAAAAACTATTAGTGACTTCCACGCCGATATGGAAGCACTACAGGATATGGTCGCCAATCCGCGTACAGACCTGTACACACCCATACCGCATGCACCGGATTACACCATTTTGCGCGAAATCCTGCTGGTCGCTGACCACAACGCCTACCACATCGGGGAATTAGCCATCCTCAGGCAGGTGATGGACAATTGGCAGTCAAATTAAATGAAATTCACAACCCGTTTGGCTTTCGTGTGCAAGTAACTCACTATTATCGGGAATAGAATAACACGATCAATCACCTAGTTCTTCATGAGCCAGAAGTTGATGTTAGAACCTCAAACCGTCTTCAGGTATTGGTTAACTGAACTGACCACCACAGCGCCATCGCCTACTGCGGATGCAACCCGTCTTATTGCGCCCTGGCGCACATCGCCAACGGCGAAGATCCCCGGCATACTGGTCTCAAGCGGATATGGGTCGCGCTTCAAAGGCCAGTTTCTGGGTGGTTTTCCGTCCTGAATCAGGTCCGACCCGGTAACGATAAAGCCGGTTCGGTCTCGTTCCAGTACTCCTTCTAAAAACTCAGTGTGCGCAACGGCTCCAACAAAGATGGTAATTGCTGGGGTCTGCACGGAACACTCCTCGCCGCTGAGCCCGTCCTTTATCTGGATGGCTTCTAGACAATTAGTCCCTTTTACACCCACCAGTTCTGTGTTCGTTTTGACATCAATATTGGGCGTATTGTTAATCTGGTCAATCAAATATTGCGACATCTCCTTTTCTAAGGTGCTGCAGCGCACCAGTATGGTCACTTTACTGGCATAGCGCGAAAAGAACAAAGCGCCCTGTCCGGCGGAGTTGGCACCGCCGACGACGTAAACATGTTCACCTTTATAATGAGCCGCTTCCACCAAAGCAGCGCCGTAATAAACCCCCGCTCCGGTGACCGTCTGTATTCCCGGTAAATCAAGTTCGCGAACCGTCACGCCGGTAGCGATAATTAACGCTTTACATTTCAATTCAGTCTCATCCCCGAGCGTAACGATGTGGTAAGGATCCTCCGCACGAACCTTGATCACTTCTTGAGCGGTCAAAATCTCTACTCCCAAACGCTTTGCCTGATCTGTTGCGCGTTCCGCAAGATCCGCACCAGTCAATCCACGCGGGAAACCGAGATAATTTTCAATCCACGAACTTGTACCCGCCTGACCTCCAGTGGCTTCCCTTTCGATTATCAGCGTCCGCAAACCTTCCGAAGCGCCCTGAACAGCAGTTCCCAAACCGGCAGGACCAGCGCCAACGATGATCAGGTCATATGAAAGCCGGCTGGCTTGTGTTTGCAGACCGACCTTCTCTGCCAAGGTACGCCTTTCCGGCTCCACCAATACGTCCCCATCCGGGAAGAACACAACCGGTAAGCGACCATTGACTTTTGTTTCACCTTCTACCATGGCTCTCGCTTCCGGATCATGTTCAATATCCAGCCATTTGAATGGAATCCGGTTGCGAGAAAGGAAATCTTTGACATCGTGGCATTTCGCCGACCGCAAAGTGCCCGCCACGCGGATTCCATCCTCTTGAAGTGGGCCCGGTGTCGATGGGGTGAAATCATCATCCATCTCGATACCCTTTGATTTAATTCGCTTTTTCACATTCATATAAAGATCGCCTATAGGTTCCTCGTAACTAATCGTATATTTATCATCCATTATACCCGATTTAGACCAAGTTTATCAGCATTTTCGTTTCTCTAACTTATTCCTTAATTACTTTGAACACAAATTAAGTATGTTTGCGCACTTCATATGCGGTAATTTTCGTCCTCCATAGTAGTCATATTACTGTTTATCGTCCTGGGCACATACGCGGTGCCACGATCTTCCAAAATTCAGGCAGAAAAATTTTTTATCAAGTCCAGGAGACAAAACCTGTTCGACTCCCCTGACTGCCAACAGGTAGAGATATCTGGACGATTCTCAAACGCGTGCGGCATTTCTTGATGCCAGCGATTGAGCGGCTTACTCCTCGCCTATCAGCTTAAATACCTTGTCACCCCGCCGTACGCGGCGCTCAAGCTTGATCGCCACTTCCATCCCCGCCCCGGCACCTTCGATCTGATCGTGCTCGATCTGCAGCGACTTCACTTTTTGATTGAAGTCGGTCGTGTGACCCAAAATGTGGATATCATCACCCACTTCAATCGTATCTGTTAGATCTACTACCGCCACACAGATGCTTCCGTAGAAATGCGTGACAACCCCGATTTGTTTTCCTTCCATCTTGCTTTTCTCCTCACTATTGATGGGTAACATACAAAACCGCGCCTGATCAAACTCCCAGGAGTGTAATGGCGATGTTATTGGAGTACAAACTAAGCACATTAACCGGCTTTAAAAAGAGTTTGTGAAACCATTATAACTTAACCCTCCGCGAGTAAAACCTCCCGCGGGAGGTTTCGAGGGAGGTTTCAGTAAGAAACTCCTCATTCAACCTGTCTTAATTATGGTAAAACTACATCGAGGAAAAAAAACATGACAGAGCAGCACTCAGCAAACTGGAAAGACGGTCTTATACGGGCACGAGATGGACTCTTGGACCGCGTCACAGGCGTAACACCAGACCAAGTATTAAACGCTGCACCATATCAGCCATCACAAACCGAAAGCATAGATCTCGCAGCCGAACTCAAGATGGCGATGGATGAGTTCAAAATCGCCGCTATGGATGAGGATGGCTATCAAGTAAACTACGCCAGATTGCGGGAAAGTAAAGTCTATGCCGAATATCGAGATTTCTGCGTCCCTCGCCTGAGATTCTTCAAAACGTCTGCATTAGCTGGGCGTGATGAAAGTCTGGCATTCTGGATCAATCTGTACAACGCCCTGGTTCTTGACGGCATTATAAATTTCAACGTCCAGAACAGCGTCACTGAAGGTCATCTCGGGGTGCTGGCATTTTTCCGTAAGGCAGCTTATGAAGTCGGCGGTCTGACCGTTAGCCTGGAGGATATCGAGCACGGCATTCTGCGCGCGAACCGCGGTCATCCATATATTCCCGGTCCCCAATTCGCTTCAAACGACCCGCACATGGATTGGGTGATCAGCGAGCCAGACGTGCGCATCCATTTCGCTTTGAACTGCGCCAGCCGTTCCTGTCCACCCATCCGGGCTTACACTGCCGAGGGGATCAACACTCAGTTAGACCTAGCAGGGCGCGGTTTCGTGGATACTAATGTAAGGATCGATCAGGATAAATCAGAGCTTCACACTTCCGCAATATTCAATTGGTACAAGATCGACTTCGGTGGTGAAGAAGGTGTGATCGATTTCATCATCAAGCACCTCCCGGACAATGAACGACGGACCTGGATACAGGATAACCAGGGAGCGCTAAAGCTGCGTTATGATCCATATAATTGGGGGCTCAACTTGTCGGGGCGATAAATAGGGAGAAATCCGGGAAACTGATATAAATGGTGTGAACTATTAAAACGAAAAACAGCCCTTTGGACAAAACGTCCGGGGCTGTTTTTCATTTCATCCAGCGATCAATTAGCTTCGCTGGAGATGTTTTGGTTAGGTATTTTGCTCGTAGAATTTCAGCAAAACTTTCGACTGCATGCGCAGAGTTCCGATGATCACTGTCAAAGCGATCGCTATGGAAGTAAACAGGCTATCTTACCAATTGTTTTTTGCATGATTACCTCCTGGAAATTTGCATTCTTTTTGAAAATCGGGAATTCGAACCTCCGGCAATGCATAGTGCCGGGTTGAAAAATTGTGTGTTTTCGCTCCAGTAGAACCATAGGCCTCCTTGTTGGGCGTTTATCCGGTCACCCTGACCGATCGTCGAATGTATGCTTATATAAATTTTGATGCAACCTCGGGGAGGATTCTTACGAATGACTATCCGATCAAACCTTCCGTGGGTAAAACCACCTACAACCTCCCGTGGGTTTATTGATATATTCACAAAGAGATCAAAAAAGGGTTGTTGAGGACGCCCTTGCACTAACCATACGCAACCCGCAGGAGGATATTTGCTGTAAGAAATGAGATGAAGGCACCGTCAAATATATGGAGGGCATAAACGTCCCCCTTGTATTTTTCTCATTTGGTAGCCGGAGTTATTATCATGGATATCGGAACAATCGGATTTGTTGGTGCATTCGCAGCAGGTGTGCTTTCTTTCCTATCCCCCTGCGTCTTTCCTTTAATACCAGCCTACCTGGCCCAGCTCACAGGAATGTCATTCGAAGAGCTGACCGGTTCGCAGGATGATTCCCAACGCCGCACACTGCTGGTTAACGCATTCTCTTTCGTCTTCGGTCTGGCATTCGCCTTTACGGTTTTCGGCGCTTCAGCGACGTTGCTAGGAGGCTTTTTACTGAGCAACCAGGTCCTGGTGAGCAGGATCGCCGGTCTGATCATTGTGGTGTTCGGTCTTCACTTATTAGGCGTGATCCACATCCCGTGGTTGCTGCGAGAGGCACGTGTAGATGTTGCAGACGCACGTGGGCGTGCAGCCGGGCCAACCGGTTCAGCACTGATGGGAGCCGCATTCGGAGTCGGCTGGACACCATGTATTGGCCCGGTGTTGGCCTCAATCCTGGTAATTGCCTGCCAGGCTGATACGGTGTTTACGGGCATGGGTTTACTGCTCACATATGCGCTCGGATTGGGCGTGCCCTTTATCCTCATGGCACTGGCACTGAATCGTGCTGCCGGTAAAAAGACGGTTCTTGCCATCCGGCGCTATATACCACAGCTGACCGCCGCGAGCGGCGGACTGCTCGTCATGATGGGTCTTTTGGTATTCACCGGCAACCTGATCCAAATAAGCAATTGGATCACTAAGACTTTTGGAACAGGTTTGACGCTATAAGCGGCTTGAACTAACAAGCGGTTTGAAAAAACAAACATGGTATTGTATAAAAAAATGGAGAATTACGATGAGACGTATTTGGAAACCATTAGTTTTAATCCTGGTCATTGGCATCATGGCGGCGGACGTGTTTTTTGACCAGCGTACTATTGCACAATCACAAACTGAAACTGCCGTGCAATCAGATTTAGACTTGCCAGTCGGCACCAAGGTGGGAGAACTGGCTCCTAACTTCACAGGCACAACCCTGGACGGCGAGACGATCCGTCTGAGCGACCTGCGCGGCAAAACTGTACTGATCAATGTCTTCGCCTCATGGTGTGGACCCTGCCGTTTGGAAATGCCCCATTTGGTAGAAGCTGCTGACCAGTTTGAAGACCAGGAAGTGGTCTTTGTCGGGATCAACTTACAGGAGAACCCGGAAGCTGTGGAGGCTTTTCGGGATGAGTTCAACGTTCAGTTTCCCCTGGTGCTCAACGAGGACGGCAGCCTGACCAACAACCTGTATACGCCCATCGGTCTGCCGACGAGCTGGTTCATCGATCAAGATGGAGTAGTGCGCTATGTCTTCGCCGGAGCAATGACGAGGGAGGTCCTGCAGAACGTGCTGGATGATGTCATTACCGGAAGAGAACCGGATCCGTTTAGATCATCCGGGTAAAATCAATCAAGCTGCATAAAAATTGATTTCTCGTTTCCAGACCCTTTAGGACTCTCAAAACCCAAAGGGTCTTTGAATTTCAATTTCTGGTTTTTTTTACTTAATCTTTCCAAAAACTCCGTAAGAGAATTACTCCTTATTGCGTCTATTTATTAGAAAACGAACAACCAAAATAAACCGGAATTATGACAAAAACAAGGAGTTTAAGATGGCAAAAGCTATATGGAATGGCAAAATCTTAGCAGAAAGCAACGACACAATCATAATAGAAGGAAACCACTACTTCCCACCGGAGTCGATTAACAGGGACTATTTTCAGGATAGCAATACCCACACCACCTGCCCCTGGAAAGGCAAAGCCAGTTATTACAATATCGTGGACAACGGAGACACTAATAAGGACGCCGCCTGGTACTATCCCAACCCCAGCAACATGGCAAGCGAGATCAAGGATTACGTAGCATTCTGGCGAGGGGTGAACGTAGAAAGATAAAATAGCACCCCCACCCCTGACCCCTCCCCTTGAATGGGGAGGGGAAACATTCACTTACTTTGTATAAAACTCTCCCTGAGGATAAAAATCAACGAAAGCCCAATCGAACGAGCTCAAACTCGGTACCGCCTGTAAGGCAGTTCCACCCAAAGGACCTTCTATCGCCAACCCGCGTGTTATGTCCCACTTAGAACCCGTTTCTTCGTCGGACATCATCTCCCCTTCACTCCTGAAAGTTAATTCTTGATTATCCACTTCTCGTATGTAAGCATACCAATTATCTTCCCCTGCCCAAAGGACAATCGGGATGTCACCCACGTAATCGTTGATGATCCCTGTGGATTGGGCATCTCTGAAATAATAAGCCTTGGCTTGTTCAGCCAGGACTAGCGCGATCACAAAGTCCGGGCTGAAACCCTGCCGACCGCGCAGTTCTAATCGATTAACATCATTAGTCATGACGAGTGTTTCGGGGTGGTCCTTCTCCCAGCTCGCCCCTGTCGTCAGTTGGAACGGCAGCAGCCGCAGCTCCACACCTTTAAGCTCGCCCTTTATTGCGCGACCCCAAGGTTGCGACCAGATGGAACCCGTCTCATGGTCATACCAGGTCATGGCGTTCATGAAAAGTGTTCCCGCGTTGCCGAACGTGTGGGTGATGCCGTCAATTCTCCGGTCGTGCACGAGACCGGTGTAGCAAATCGGTCACCATGAGACCAGGATAGGCCATCCGGCCAACTCGTCATCCACCATCTCCCGGAAACGCAGAACAGAAACCGGGTAAGCCTTGGACTTTCCGTTGATAGAGACGCCCATCACAAGCTCGTCTGGCTCCAATGGCGATTCGGTCGCAGGGACAAATTCCGGATTGTAGACCGGCGCGATCCCATCGTACGGCAGCAACGCCGGCGGTATGACATATTCCTCGCTGTCAGGGATACGGTTGTTGGTTGGAAGGGGTTGGAGGTTTTGCTCCGAAGTTGATCCCGGGGTTTGAGTTGGGATCGTACCATCAACGACTGACGTGTCAGCCGGCGTATGAGTATCCAACTCAGCGCCAGATTTCTGTGTGGGTAGCGCGTTTGAAGCGCTCGGCGCAATCGGGCTGCAGGCTGTCAAGAGAAGGGCAAATCCCAGAAAAATATTACGCTTCTTCATCATATACCTTTATACGCACTGGAATACGGGTGTTTTCACGATTCAACGTAAGCGCGCGCAAACGCAGTAAGAGTATAGATGCGATGCCGATGAGAAAACCAGTTATAAATATATAGACAATCATATATGCTCCTTTTATTTATATCCGGTCTACCGCACCACCCACAACGGCACGAAAGACCAGCGAATCAAAATGTACTCAAATTGTGAATTATTGACGTACGGTTTGGAGTGAATCTTACCTGGCTGTGTAAACTGCTCCCCTATCTCGTGATTGAAGTATGATGCCTCTGAGAGACGCGCTGCATTCAGGTCATCAAAAAAAAGGGGCAACGAGCTTAGATCCTTCACAGGTTCAGGACAAGAGTGCATCACACCCGCGGAATAAAAAAAAGGGCCTGGTTTCACCCAGGCCCTAATCGCTTATCTAAAAGGTCGGTTCAGACTGAATATCAGATCGCCTCGACGGGTTCAAGCTGCTCTTCGGCTGTGGCTACGTTGTACGCCTGTCCCATCAGATTTCCCATCACGGAATTGGCGTAGGACATCGTAATTACCACACCTATTACACAAAGGATGACGCCCAACCCGGCAATAAATCCGGCTAATATGGACCCTAAAAAGACCAGGATGTACGCTCCTGGTGCGGCGCGCACCAAACCCCATACTTCTCCAAAACGGAAGGCTGCTCCGAATTGCTCTTTGGCGGCAAAATTACCCAATGCCGCCGGAACGAAAAATGCCAGCAAGATGGAGTATAGAATTATCACGCAGTTCACACACGCAAAAGCAGCCCAGGCGCTAGCCGCGATTTCGTTACTGGCTGATGGGTCAAAAGCTGAAGGGAATAAAACCGACACACAGGCTGATACCAGGATGATCGGCAGCGCATAAACAAAACCGATGATGAACACCTGAAAGCCCCTCACCAGGTA
>CBFDCK010000071.1:0-15431 GCA_965603285.1 uncultured bacterium | reverse complement strand
CTACTTTTTGCTTCAAGATCGGCGGCGACGATGGCGGTACCTGGGTGGCGGACCTGACCAAGAGTGAAGGTCCCTGGGTTACCAAAGTCGACGTCGGCGTCGAATCAGATTGCGTCTTTATCACCAAGAATGCCAAAGACTGGATTAAAATCGGTACCGGCAAGATGAATGGCATGGTCGCCATGGTGAGAGGCAAACTCAAGTTTGAAGGTGATGACAAAGTGGGGATGAAGATCATGGCCTTCTTTCCCAAGAAACTAGATTAACAAAGAGGAATACATGGATCTAAAACTAGAAGGTAAACGAGTATTAGTCACCGGCAGCACCGGTGGCATCGGCGAAGGCATCGCCAAACACTTTGCCCGAGAAGGCGCTGCTGTGATTATCAACGGTCGCCGTGAAAAAGAAGCCGAGCGCGTCGCCGGCGAAATCAATGAAGCCAATGGTAAAGCGATCGTTGCGGTAGGGGACCTTTCAAAAGATGAAGACGTAAACAAGGTCGTCGAGATTGCCGAAAAAGAACTCGGTGGTATCGATATCCTGATCAACAACGCCGCAGGTGGAGCAGCACACGAACAAGACCTCGCCATCCCCACTAAAGATTGGTTGAGTAGTTACAACATAAACGTGCTATCCATGGTCCGCCTGATCAAACTGATCCTGCCAAAAATGCAAAAGCAAGGCTGGGGACGGATCATCAATATCTCCAGCGCATCTGGGACCAAACCGGCTCCTGGCATGGATGTCTACTCCACCACCAAGGCCGCGGTCAACAACCTGACCGTAACGCTCGCCCAAAGTATGGGTGATGATGCCGTCACCATCAACACCATTAGTCCAGGCGCAATCTTCTCGGGAGCGATGGCCAATATGTTTATCGAGAACGGTATGGCATCAACAGTCGACGAGGCCCGCGACCTCCTCAACCAAATGGGATCCGATAGCATACCTTTTGAGCGGGTCGGCGAAGTGGAGGAAGTGGCCGACGTGGTCGTCTTCCTGGCCAGCCCTCTTGCCAGCTATGTCCACGGGGCGAATATCCGCATCGATGGCGGCTATGTGCCGACCGTGAATTAAAATCATTTCCCTTTCTATTATCGAAACAGAATGCCGGTAAATCATCACCGGCATTCTATGCAGTACAATCTGCTTATGGATATACAGTCCTTAGAAAGGACATTAGCAGACCTTCCGATCGGCGGGCTGCGTTATTTCGAGCGAGTTGGCTCTACAAACGACGAAGCCATCAGCTGGGCAGAAGAGGGCGCCTCAGACCTGTCCATTGTGATAGCTGATGAACAAACTGCTGGTCGAGGCCGCAGAAACCGCAACTGGTTCACACCTGCCGGAGCGGCACTGGCGGTCAGTCTGGTAATAAAACCGCCCCTCTACACCACCTTGGATTCGCCCCGCCCACCCCAATCCACTGGTTCTGTTTCACGCCTGACCGCTTTGGGAACCCTGTCCATCTCAGATGCGCTGCGAGAGGGGTACGACCTCGATGTTAAAATAAAGTGGCCAAACGACGTCCTGGTCGATGGGCGCAAATTAGCCGGGGCGCTGGTCGAGACAACCTGGGTTGGCGATCAGCTCACGGCAGCGGTATTGGGGATGGGTATAAACATAGCCCCAGCATCTGTCCCAGCGGAAAATTCAACAACCACCCCTGCCACGTGCGTGGAAACAGCTCTCGGACGCCAGGTTTCACGTCTGAACCTGCTGCAAACCGTCGTATCTCAAGTAATAAAATGGCGGTTGCACCTGGATTCAGCCACTTTTCTACAAGCCTGGGAGAGTAAGCTTGCATATCGAGGTAAGTGGGTGAATATCAACCCAGAGAATGGGATAAAGGATCAACCCCCGGCGGAGGGGAAGGTTCTCGGTCTCGACCAGGATGGCGGTCTGATCTTGCGCAGCCGGGAGGGACACTTATTCACTTTACGAAGCAGCGCCTACCGCGTTACCCCCATTACTTCACCTCTTCCAGCCGCCGCAGATCAGAGTCAGAAAAAATTGCGATAGATGCAACACTGTCCCCTTCCCCCAAGTTCATAACCTTCACTCCGCGCGTTGCTCTGCTGATGCGCGAGATATTCTTCACCTTGGTACGC
The DNA here is from genome assembly GCA_965603285.1 of uncultured bacterium. GTDB lineage: Bacteria > Chloroflexota > Anaerolineae > Anaerolineales > UBA4823 > JAUWPO01. Next base: position 13,320 of record CBFDCK010000071.1, on the reverse strand, counting down.
AGTACCACTCCCCCCGTTGACATGATCGTCAGAATATCAGCCTCATGGACGACGCGCCCTGCAGCTACAAATCCAATTTCCGACAAAATCTTTTTGTTCACTGTCTGAACCCCCTTTGTGGCGCGGCTTCTTGTGGGATATTCGTTCAACGACGTTCGTTTTCCATAACCATTTTCGGTCACTATGAGCAAATCCCCTTCAGGTTCGACCACCTCCATACTTGTGACTCGATCACCTTTAGCGAGGCGAATGCCAGTAACCCCGGCAGCCGTGCGTCCCATCGCACGGATATTGCTCTCTGGGAACCGCACCGCCTGACCCTGGCGTGTTACCAGGATCACTTCGTCTTCGCCGTTTGTAAGGCGCGCCCAACCCAATTCGTCACCCTCAGCCAGGGTGATGGCTCTAATTCCTGCCGATCGAACCGAGGCGAGCTGTGATAAAGCCAAGCGCTTCATGCGTCCGTTGCGAGTCGCCATGATGCAGTAATTAGTGTCATCAAATTCCGGGACTGCAACAGCCGCAGTTACCGTCTCGTCGGGACCCATTGCGAGCACATTTACGACCGGCAACCCGCGCCCGGTGCGGTCTGCATCCGGGATTTGGTAGGCTTTCTCAGAATAGACCTTACCCCGGTCGGTGAAAAAGAGAATTGCCTGTAGCGTACGGGCTGGAATAAGCATCAGGACTTCGTCCTCATCCTTTGTTGCGTGACCTGCAACGCCACGCCCGCCCCGGCTTTGAGCGCGGTAAGTTTTTGCCGCCACTCGTTTGATATAGCCACGCTGCGTGATGCTGATCAGTATCGCTTCGTCCGGCACCAGGTCTTCGTCGCTGAATTCTTCAGTAGCTTCATATGCAATATGGGTGCGGCGCTCGTCCCCAAATTTTTCCGCCATCTCGCCCACATCTTCTTTGATCACGTTCAGGATCTTCCTGGAACTCGCCAGCAAATCTTCCAGAAAAGCGATACGTTCCAGTGTTTGTTTGTGTTCGTCTTCAATTTTTTGGCGTTCAAGAGCCGCCAACCGGCGCAGTTGCATATCCAGGATCGCCTGAGCCTGGCGCTCACTCAAATTGAAGCGGGTCACCAAACGATCTTTGGCCACATTCGCATCCGGAGATTTACGGATGGTTTCAATCACTGCATCCAGGTTGCGCAATGCGATCAGCAGTCCTTCCAGGATGTGGGCGCGCTCGCGCGCTTTAGCGAGCTCAAATTCGGAACGTCGTATGATAACCTCGCGTCGGTGCTCAATGAACAACTGCAGCGCCCGTTTGAGCGACAAAAGACGCGGTTCATTATTCACCAGCGCCAGCATTTGTACGCCGAAAGTGGTCTGCAGTGAAGTAAATTTATAAAGCTGGTTGAGCACCTTTTTCGGCTGAGCAGCACGTTTTAATTCAATAATAATGCTCATCCCGCGCCGGTCGGACTCGTCCCGCAGGTCAGAAATTCCACCCAACTTTCCGCTGCGAGCCAAAGCCGCAATACGTTCGAGCAGGCTGGACTTGCCAAGCTGGTACGGTATCTCGGTGATCACGATTCTGTGGCGATTGCCTCCCATCTCCTCAATGTGTGCAAGCCCCCTCAAAACGATGCGCCCTCGTCCGGTGCTGTAAGCCTGCAAAATGCCTTCATTGCCTACAATCACACCACCGGTGGGAAAGTCAGGTCCGGGAACCCGTTTGACCAGTTCCTCCATCGGAATTTCGTCGATGTTATCGTAGTTGTCGATCAGATAGGTGATCGCAGTTGCAAGTTCGTTCAGGTTGTGGGGAGGGATATTGGTTGCCATACCAACAGCGATGCCTGACGAGCCGTTGAGCAGCAAGTTTGGAAGACGTGAAGGTAATACCAGCGGTTCCTGGAGTGAGCCATCGAAATTATCCCCGAAGTCGACCGTATCCATGTCGATATCAGCCAGCAATTCTTCCGCCATCGATTTTAAGCGCGCTTCGGTGTAACGCATGGCCGCAGGCGTATCACCGTCGATTGAACCAAAATTGCCCTGCCCATCCACCAATAAATATCGCATGGAGAAATCTTGAGCCATACGTGCCATCGAATCATAAATTGATTGATCACCATGAGGATGGTATTTACCCAGCACCTCGCCAACAATACGAGCCGATTTTCGATGTGGGGTATTCGAGCGCATACCCATATCGTGCATTGCATATAAGATACGGCGGTGAACAGGTTTTAAACCATCACGGGCATCTGGTAATGCCCGCGCCACGATCACACTCATAGCGTAATCCAAATAGGCGGAGCGCATTTGATCGTCAATATCTACTTGCTTTACAGAACCAATATCCATCGAACTCCCTTACTTCGTTGTGAACGATTTACATTTGATCACGAACAATCCAAGCGGTTAGAAGAACTGCTTGCACATAATTTATATGGGTGGCTATACGCACCGGATAAGCCTAAAAAAACAGCGCTAAATGCAATCAAAAAGGCTGCTCGCTCATTGCGGACAACCTATTAATTATACCTCGACAGACATAAAAATGTCACCATGAGTTCGCCAGAATTTTCTGTAGAGGTGACCGGTTTTGTCCTTCAACAACCTATTTTTATAGGAGTCAACAATCTTTCAGGAATCTTACAGAATATAATCCAATGATGTGGTATAAAGATGTGATTTTATAATTTGATAATTTTGTGCGTATCGATATTTTGATAGTGATTTTGATACATTAGATCAATACATACAAATATTCACTTCCAATGGTGGTGTAATCAGATCGACAAGGAATATTGTTCATGAAAAAACTTATATTGGTGGTCGTCGTTATCATCATCGCAGTCGCTGGATGGTTTGGGTATCAAGAATACAACCGCCGAAAAGCCACCCAGGCGATCAGCGATTTACAAACTGTTTCTGCAACAGAAGGTGATCTCACAGCCACTGTGGGAGCAACCGGGATCGTGCGCTCCAACCAATCCGCATTGTTGATCTGGCTGACATCCGGCAGCGTAGACGAAGTGGACGGCGCAGTTGGCGATTATGTGGAAGCTAAACAAGTGCTCGCCACACTCGAAAAAACTTCCCTGCCGCAGAACGTCATTATGGCGCAGGCAGATTTGGTGAATGCCCAGAAGGCGCTGGAGGATTTATATTCGAACTCCAAGACGGCCAAAACCGAAGCGATGAAAGCCATTTCCAGTTTCACAAAATCAGAGCGAGATGCACAGTATCAATTGGATAATTACACTGTTCCTTCTAACCAGTCTGATTTCGATACTATGGAAGCACTCAATGTCATGGAAGAGAGACTCAATGAGGCACGCCAGGCTTTCGAGCCCTACAGATATTTGTCTTCCAGCAATCAAACGCGCCAGAAGCTCAAGGATGTATTAGAAGAGGCGCAGAGCGATTACGACTCGTCAGTAAAACGCTTAGAGTACGAGTACGAACTTGAAGTAGCAAAAGACAACCTGGCGAAGGCGAAAGATGATTATGAGACCTGGAAAGATGGTCCAGACCCGAGTGATATTACGGCAACCGAAGCCAGGGTCGCTGCCGCCGAAGCCACGCTGAAACAAGCTTGGATTGAAGCCCCCTTCGACGGCACAATCACGAATGCAAAACCTCAACCCGGCGATCAGGTTGCACCTAACGTGGAGGCTTTCAGACTGGACGATCTATCACGCCTGCTGATGGATGTGGAGGTGTCCGAGGTAGATATCAATCGCATTAGAGTTGGACAAGATGTCGAAATAAGTTTCGACGCTATCCTCGACAAAGAATATCATGGCGCGGTCATCGAGGTCGACCCGGTTGGCACTTCTAACCAGGGCGTTGTGGACTTCACGGTGACAGTAGAGCTGACAGACGCAGATGAGGGCGTCAAACCCGGCATGACAGCCGCCGTCAATACCGTAGTAGAAAATTTAGAGGATGTCCTGCTGGTGCCCAACCGGGCTGTACGGTTCGTAGAAGGTCAGCGAGTTGTATACATTCTGGTCGACAACCAGCCTTCTCCAGTATCGATCACTCTGGGGGTCTCTTCAGACACCATGAGCGAAGTCCTGGAAGGTGAACTGCAAGTTGGCGACCAAATCGTGCTGAATCCCCCTCAAGAGTTCGATAGAAACGGGCCTCCTCCATTCGTGCAGTAGAAAGGAGGGACATAAAGCTTAGCGATGAGGGCGCCGGATAAAAAGGTAAGTTGACAAGGTCAAATTTACAGGCTGACACATTATGAGCGATTGGGTCATCGAAGCAAAAGAACTGACCAAGGTTTATCAAATGGGGGACATTGAGGTGAGCGCCTTACGCGGCCTCTCCCTAGAAGTGGCGCCCGGCGAAGTACTAGCCATTATGGGACCATCCGGTTCGGGCAAATCCACCCTCATGAATATTATCGGCTGCCTGGATCGTCCAACCTCGGGAGAATATATCCTGGATGGCGAACGAGTCCCAGACCTGAATGACGACCAGTTGTCTTCAATCCGCAATCGCAAAGTTGGCTTCGTCTTCCAAAGCTTCAATCTACTGCCACGGTCAAGCGCCCTGGTTAATGTTGAGCTGCCACTGCGCTATGCCAAAAAGACGAAAAACCGGGTGCAGCGTGCCCGCGCTGCACTTGAAGCTGTAGGCTTGGGAGACCGTATCCATCACCGCCCGAACGAATTATCCGGCGGAGAACAGCAGCGGGTCGCCATGGCCAGAGCGCTGGTCAATGATCCAGCTATCATCCTGGCAGACGAACCCACTGGGAACCTGGATACCAAATCGGGAGACGAGATCATGAAAATCCTGCTCTCACTGAACGAAGACAGGGGCACAACCTTAGTCATAGTCACTCACGATCCTGAGATCGCGGCCCAGACCCAACGCACCGTCCACATATTAGACGGAGTTGTGGAGGAAAAAGTATGAATTTCGGGCAATCCTTTATTGAGGCCCTCGAAAGCCTGGCGACCAACAAGACGCGTTCTGGGCTGACGATCATCGGAATAGTGATCGGCGTAGCAGCGGTGATCGCTATCGTGTCTATTGGGCGCGGCGCCGAGGGGACCATCACCGGTTCAATTCAAGGCATAGGTACCAACCTGTTGTTCGTATTTCAGGGCGGATCTGAAGAAGTGCGCAACCCGAAACCGCTCACCATGGGAGATGCTGAAGCCATGACCGATCCATTTCAGGCTCCGTCTGTCGTGGGTGTGGCTCCAATCCTGCAGGATTCAGTCAAAGTGACCGCTGGTGGTGAGAGCACCACGACTCAAATTAGCGGCGTGACACCGGACTATGGTCCGGTTCGCAACGCCAATGTTTCCGAGGGTGAGTTTATCAGCCAAGAACATCTCCTTGGACAGGCTTCAGTCGCACTGCTGGGCACTGAAGTAGCTGAGGATCTATTTGCCCGCACTGCAGGTCTGGTGGGAGAGACGGTGCGCATTGAGGGACGTCCATTCCGAGTTATCGGTGTTCTAGAATCTAAGGGTGGCTCCGGTTTCAGTAACGAGGACGATGTTATTTTAGTGCCACTGACCACCGCTCAAACTCGCCTGATACGACGCTCGTCGCACGATAACGTTGATATGATCATGGTGCAGGCGTTCAGCGCTGACACAGTTCCGAGCGCCAGCCAGGAAATCTCCCATATACTTCAAACCCGCCACCGTACCGCGATCGGAGCCGACGACTTCACCATTTTCACCCAACAGGACTTTCTCGACACTGCCCAAACCATCACCAGTGTGCTCACAATCTTTCTGGGCGGAATCGCTGCTATCTCGCTCTTAGTAGGCGGCATCGGTATTATGAATATCATGCTGGTCTCCGTCACCGAACGAACTCGCGAAATTGGTCTGCGCAAAGCTTTAGGCGCACGGCGGATTGATATCCTGGTGCAGTTCCTGACCGAATCAGCATTGCTCAGTCTGATCGGTGGTGTGATCGGGATTGGGCTGGGTGCGTTGATCTCGTACGGCGTGGGTAGAATTGCAGCCGCCAGCGATACCCCCCTGACACCATCAATCGGTCTGGATACAGTCTTACTGGCGACGATATTTTCAGCCGCGGTTGGATTATTTTTCGGGTTGTACCCTGCCAACCGAGCAGCCAGCCTGGAACCGGTCGAAGCCCTGCGCTACGAGTAATAATTGGAGAATATGCATGCCCGATTGGAAAATCCTGCTCACAGACGGCTTACAAAATAACGGACAGGCGATTCTGCGCGCCGCCGCTGATGTGGATGACAGAGACGGTATCTCAGGTGATGATCTGCTTAAGGTCGCCGGCAATTATGATGCTTATATCGTTCGCGGCCGGACTAAAGTTACCGCTGCCGTAATCAAAGCAGCGCCCAGCTTGAAAGTCATAGGTAGAGTCGGTGTCGGGGTTGATAACATCGACATCCAGGCAACCTCAGAATATGGGGTAACCGTCGTGAACACACCCACAGCGACCAGCCTTGCGGTGGCGGAACTGACGATCGGTTTACTCTTTACGCTTGCCCGCTCAATACCGCACGCCGATTCCAGTATGAAGGACGGGGCATGGATCAAGAAGCAACTGTGCGGCGTGGAGTTGAAAGGCAAAACGCTGGGGATCATCGGTATAGGTAACATAGGATCAATAGTCGCCGACCGCGCTGCGAGTCTTAAGATGGATGTTATTGGGAATGACATCCTTACAGACGATGAAACGAAAAGGAACAAAGCTTATCTAGTGCCCCTGAATGAACTTTACGCCCGCTCCGATTTTATTAGTCTACACATCCCTCTCACAGCAGAAACAGGCGGTATGATCGATGCTTTTGCCCTGAGCCAAATGAAACCCGGTGTGCGCCTGGTATGTACTGCCCGCGGCGGCATAATTGATGAAGATGCCTTGCTCACATCCTTAGAATCGGGACAGGTTGCTGGCGCCGCATTGGATGTGTTCGCTCAGGAACCACATGGCTCGACGGCGCTTATCACCCATCCCAGCGTGATCGCCACGCCTCACATCGGGGCGCAGACCGCTGAGGCCCAAACCAGGGCTGCTGCACATATCGCAGATGAAGTGCTCGCTGCCCTGCGCGGCGAATCTCTTAGATCGAAGGTTGTTTAACCCGAAACATACTACATATAAACAGGAGTCTAATAAATAAAATGGAAGAAAAACTAAATCAACTAAAAACAATCCTGGCTGAGGTCTCAGACCTGAACAACGCGGCCAGCCTGCTGGGCTGGGACCAGCAAACCTATATGCCACCTGGGGGAGCCGAGGGCCGCGGATACCAATTGGGCACTCTGGGGAAAATAGCTCACATCAAATTCACGTCCGATGAAGTTGGTGAACTGCTTGATAACCTTCAAACCTACCAGGAGCAGCTTGACCCGGATTCGGACGACGCCCGCCTGATTAAGGTCACAAAAAGAGAGTACGAAAAAGGAACCAAGGTGCCACCCGAGTGGGTGGCTAATTTTGCCAAAGAGACCACAGTAGGCTACCAGGTCTGGCAAGAGGCACGCGCCGAGGACAGTTTCGCAAAATTCAAGCCCAATCTGGAAAGAATTTTCGAAATGCGGCGCGAATACGCCTCCTTTTTCTCCCCCTATGATCACGTTTACGACCCGCTTCTGGATGATTTCGAACCAGGCTTGAAAACTGCTGAGGTACAGGAAATCTTCACAAATCTGCGCCCGCAGCAAGTAGCTCTCATTCAAGCAATCGGCGAACGCCCGCAGGTAGACGACAGCTTTCTGCGCCAACCGTTTGATGAAAAGGGGCAGTGGGATTTTGGCGTCGATGTCGTTACTAATTTCGGGTATGACTGGAACCGCGGCCGCCAGGACAAATCCGCTCATCCTTTCACCGATAGCTCGGGGATTGATGATGTGCGCATCACAACCCGGGTAGATCCCGAGAATCTGTCCCCCTGTCTGTTCGCCACTTTGCACGAAGCCGGCCACGGTCTCTATGAGCTAGGGGTAGATCGCTCCTTAGCGCGAACCCCACTTGCACACGGCACCTCGCTGGCGGTCCACGAATCGCAATCCCGTATGTACGAAAACCTGGTCGGTCGTTCACTACCATTCTGGGAATTTTATTATCCCAGCTTACAAAATACCTTTCCAGCCCAGTTGGGAGGTATTAACCTGGATCACTTCTATAAGGGCATCAACAAGGTTGAACCATCATTGATTCGTGTAGAAGCGGATGAAGCCACTTACAACCTGCACATTATGCTGCGGCTGGAACTGGAAATTGCCCTTATGGAGGGCAGCCTGGAAGTCGCTGACCTGCCCGAGGCATGGAACGAACGCATGCAGGAATACCTCGGAATAACACCCCCGAACGATGCCGACGGCGTGCTGCAGGACGTTCACTGGTCAAGCGGTTTGATCGGCTACTTCTCCACCTATGCTCTGGGCAACCTGATATCCCTGCAACTGTGGGAAGTGATCAATAAGGACATCCCCGATCTTCCCGACCTGATGAGGAGAGGTCAATTGCACCCGCTGTTGGAGTGGCTGCACGAGAATATTCACCGCCACGGAGCAAAATTTGAACCCCAGGAACTTGTCAAGCGAGCGACGAGTTCCGGGATCGATCCGGCTCCATATATTCGCTATCTGCAAACTAAATTTGGAGAAGTTTACAACTTATAGCTCTAAAAACTATGACTTTAAACCCCCTGTGATACGGTTTTTTGAAACCTGCCGTCACCGGGGGTTTTTAAGTCGAGTAGATGGGCGTCTGTGTAGTACTATGTTGTGTGTGGCTTCCACTTGTTACACTGATAGTAAAAAAAGAGTCCATTCCTGCCACTAATTCAATGCTATAGAACACATTCTGCACACAATCGCGCACAAATCACACATAAATCACAAAAGGGATGAAGAAGGAAATCACCCCAATTTTTTCGTAGAATGCATAAAAACCCGAAGAATAAGAATCACAGTGTAAAATATATAAATATATGAATTTTGAAATTGCGGCAGTACTTATCATTCTATCTAGCCCGGAGACTTCATAAATGACTCCTGAGATTGCACTTACACTCGCTATTATTCTTGCGGCGATCATATTATTCGCCACTGAAAAACTGCGCGTTGACCTAATCGCCCTGTTAGTCCTGTTGGCAGTATCCATTACCGGGTTGGTCAGCAAGGAAGAGGTCTTTCTGGGCTTCGCCAATCCGGCTGTGATCACAATCTGGGCAGTTTATATCGTTTCGGGGGGACTGTTTAAAACTGGTGTGGCTGATGCGATCGGTTCAGTAATTCTGCGCCTCTCAGGAGCAAGTGAAGCCAGACTCATTGTGGTAATAATGCTGGTCTGCGGCGGTATGTCCGCATTTATGAACAACGTCGGTGCGGTTGCTGTGTTGATGCCGGCTGTGATTGGAATCTCCAAGAAGACTGGCATACATGTTTCAAAACTGTTGATCCCGCTGGCATTCTCGTCCCTATTGGGCGGCAAAATGACACTGATCGGCACTCCAGCCAATATACTTGCGCAGGGCATTCTGACAGCTCGCGGGCTTCCTGGTTTTGGTTTCTTTGAAATCGCTCCGATGGGAATGATTGTACTTGCTACCGGTATAATCTACATGGTCGTGATAGGTCGCCATTTGCTGCCAGTTCGGGAGACCGCTTCTGGCCCGGGGGCTTCAAAGCGCTTGCGGGAATATATAAGTGAAGTCATGGTTACCTCAAACAGCCCCCTCATCGGCAAAAACCTGTACGAATCCAGACTCGGCGCCGATTATGGACTGAATGTGCTGTCAATTATCCGGGAAGGGAATACCCTGGTCGGGCTGCACCGCGATATGATAATTCAAGGGAATGATAATCTTATCCTCGAAGGATCTGCCGAAAATATAATCACTTCAAGGGAAAAATTAAAGCTCAACATTCAGGTAGATCAAGAGATTGATCTGGATAATCTGGACACTGAGCAATCGCATATTTTTGAAGCCACGCTGGCACCCCGCTCAACTATGGTCGGTCGCACGTTGAACGAGGTGAAGTTTCGCGATCGGTTCGGATTCACAACCATCGCTATCTGGCGTCAGGGGGACATTATCACCGAACAGCTTCGTGATGTAGAACTGCGCTTTGGTGATGCGCTGCTGCTGCAAGGATCACCGGGTCGAGTGCGAACGTTACAAGAAGGAAATGAATTCCTTGTGCTGGAGCCTCTAGAGATTGAGGCGGTCCGCAAGAAAAGAGCGCCGGTTGCGGCGGGGATCATGGGGTTTGTGATTGCCCTTGCGATTTTCAGCGACCTGGGTATCGCCACGGCCATGGTTTTCGGCTCCGTCGCGATGGTGCTGACCGGATGCCTGAGCATGGATGAAGCTTATAAGAGCATAGACTGGCGGACTGTGTTTCTGGTGGGAGGTATGCTCTCCCTGGGCATGGCGATGGAGAATACCGGAACGGCTCAATTCCTGGCGGACCTGCTGTTGGGCACTATGGGAGCTTATGGACCGCTAGCTCTGTTGGCAGGAATCTATCTGCTCTCCGCTCTTATCACCCAACCGATGTCCAATGCCGCAGCCGTAGTCTTGATGGTCCCGATAGCCTTGGATACTGCCCTGGGATTGGGTGTAAACCACCTGACTTTCACAATGGCGGTGGTAATTGGCGCGGCAACCAGCTTTTTGACTCCAGTGGGACATAAAGCCAATGTGCTGGTTTTCGGTCCCGGCGGATACCGTTTCTTTGATTACACCAGGGTGGGTTTTCTCCTCACGATAGCCCTTTTCATCGTTTCAATGATCTTTCTGCCTATCATCTGGCCGTTTTATCCATGAAATTGTGAATATTTTTATATATTTCTGTAGGCATAATTCATCTTGGTATTGAAATATGGCTATCTCGTTTGGTATGTAGGTTTTTCGAATCAATGTGTATAAATTACCAACTGGATGGAGGGATCAAGGATGGACAAAAATGCTTTGACGACATACACTGATGGATGTTTATCACAAGTATTGAAACGCAATAATCAACGAAAAATTTGATTTTCTGCTGGTAAAACCGAAGTGTACCGTGGCTTACCCTGTGCGCTTTACTATCAATCAAAAACTCTTCTATCCAAGTCAACAAGTAATCATCAACTATTGAATTTTCAAAAATCCGCTGAGTCTCAATCTTATTAAACACAATGACACGCGTCTTTCAGCGTGCCAAATACCTCTAAAATATACGGTTTTCTCTCGACAAACAACGATATTATATGGGGTCGGTGGGAATCGAACCCATAAGGTATCTCTACCGGGGGTTTATTAGTCTGCATATGTGTAGGCATGGTAAAATCCCCTCATTCACAGGATGAGGATCTTTATAGTTGTCTCCAGCTTTATAGCCGTCTTTATGCTCTATGGATGTGCGCACCGACCCGCATCCGATCTATCTGCTTCTCAGCAGGAGGATATAACTCCTTCGCCCCCCAGTGCGACACACGAGACCAAGTACGTTGAGCCGACAATAATCACCTACAGCCCAACAGCAGACACCTCTCCCACCAGGCTTTTAACCCCAACTGATACGAAAACCGCCTCCACACCAGCAGCAACCATCTCCAAAATCCCGTCATCGTCTCCAACACTTGAAAAAGTAACCCCAACCTTAACGTTCTCACTGAGCACATTACCTGCCCTCGTAACCAAAACACAGCAGCCCAATATCCGGGATTCCCCAATACAGATTTTCGGACCTGGCGAGCGTTCCAAGGTCACCCCACCGATTCAGATCGAAGCTCAGCTCTCATCAAATACTGGAAGATTGGTGCGGATTGAATTGAGAGGCGCAGGAGGACGTTTGCTTGCACGCCAGGTCAAAATACCCACTATCATCCCCTGGTCTTCGGCGAAAATTTCAATCAAGTTGTCCTATGAAATAAGGACGCCTGCCGAAGCAGGTCGGCTGACGATCAGCGTGGACGACCAACACGGACGTACAATGGATTTGAACTCGGTCAATATCATTTTGCTCCCCACAGGGACAGCAGAGCTTTCGCCTTCCAGCGCACTCAAACAGGTTATCATAATCCAGGACCCGGCGCCAGGCAAGGTAATCAAAGACGGCACAGTACTTGTTTCTGGGTTGGCTCGCACTGACCTGCGCCATCCATTAAAAGTAGAATTAATCTCCGAAGATGGAAAGGTCTTAGGTCAGCGCCTGGCGACAAATCCCCAATCCATGTCTGAGTTATATGGCGAGTTCACTGCCGAAGTGCCATATTCGGTTACTGGGCCTACTCCCGCCCTCTTGATTATATTTGAAGATGAAGAGAACAGGGACGAAATAACCCATCTCTCAAGTGTGGGGATTATCCTCAAGCCTTGAGTTATGACTTCCACCGAATTTATTTTTCAATTTGACCGGCTGACAGCTTTCCTATAAAATGACCAGCCACCCGACATTTTTAATTTAGTACACGGATGAACACGGATAAATTGGTGGCGATAACATAATCGGCGATGAAATAATCGGGCGATAAAATAATCGAAGTAATAAAAATAATCCGTAATAATCAGTGTTTATCCATGCCAAAAAAATGAATTTTCTCCAAAGTGTCAGGTAGGTAGTAAAATAACAATCCTAATAATATAGACAGGAGTCCTCTATATGCAAAATCTTCCTTTGCTCTCCAAACGGGCACCCGCGTTCGCAGATGTTCCCAACGATAAATGGAACAACTGGCGCTGGCAGCTCAGCAACCGCATCAACACAACTGAAGAATTTGAAAAGGTGATCCCGCTGACCGATAGCGAACGGAAAGCCCTTTCCGCTTCACACCTGTTTCGAGTGGACGTCACCCCTTACTTCATTTCTTTGATTGATCCCGATGATCCCGATGATCCTGTTCGCAAACAAGTCGTGCCCACGGCTACTGAGATGGTGCCCTTCACATCGATGATGGAGGATTCGCTCGCCGAAGACCGCCACTCTCCCGTCCCAGGGTTGGTACACCGCTATCCTGACCGTGTCTTGATGCTGGTTACCACCCAGTGCGCAACCTACTGCCGCTACTGCACTCGTTCTCGAATTGTAGGGGATCCCGCGGCAACTTTCTCGCGCGATGAGTTCGAGATGCAGATCGAGTACCTCAAAAACACCCCTCAGGTAAGGGACGTTCTGCTCTCAGGCGGTGATCCGCTCGTGCTGGCGCCCAAAATCCTGGAGGAGATTCTGATCCGCTTGCGTGATATTCCCCATATCGAGATAATACGCATCGGCTCACGTGTGCCGGTTTTCCTGCCGATGCGCGTCACCGCCAAGCTAACCGACATGCTCCAAAAATACCACCCACTGTGGATCAACATCCACGTCAACCACCCCAACGAGATCACTGC
>CBFDCK010000070.1:0-15600 GCA_965603285.1 uncultured bacterium | reverse complement strand
ATAAAAATCTGTCCCGAAATTCTCCAATTGCGCCAGACCCAAGGTGATATAACCAGTATGATGCCAATTATAAGGAGAAGCATATTCTTGAACCAGAGGGAGAGATTTTTTCTAAGATTCAGGATTATGGCGCTGATGATGCCTACAATAACGAGGAAGACGATCGTTTCGAAACGTATGAGGATTGGAACACCCAACACGCCTCCAGCTAGCAAAGGATATAGAGTTGTCGACCTTATTTGTTTAAACCAGGCTGTTACCATGATGACGAATAACACTACTGCCAAGGTCGTTATGAGATCGGGCATCAGCAACTTTGCATGAGAGGTGGTGACTGATCCGGAGATGGCGATCGAATTTGCTTCTCGTAGCATTATCAGAACGGCGGCTATCGCTCCGGATATGCGATTGTGCAGCATTGACGTTAGAATGTAAAGCAGGGCGGGTAAGAGTGCCAGTAGAATGATTTGTATGAGTACAACGCTTTCATAATTCTGCCCGCCTAACAAATGCAGAACAGTTAAAAAGAGTGCATGCAGCGGTCTTCTTAAGAATGGCGAACCAGCAAATCTGAACCCTTCTCCCACGAGCAGAAATTGAGCCGTGTCATCGTATAGGAATGCGTCTGAACTTGGGTAGTATTCAAAATTGGGCTCACGTGGAATGGAGACAAACCAATTCGGATATATCGGGATGCTCTCCCAGAGGAAAATCGTCGCGAACCACAACAACAAGACGATCCCAATATCAAAAAACAGGGGTTTGATCCGCGTGCGCCAATCAGATTTTTCCATATTACGGTTGAACAGGATGATTACCCCCAACATTGCCATTCCGGCTGCCCAGGCGATGAGGACCTGGGTCTCTAAAATGGGAGCATTTGGGCGGTTCAACACTGCAGTTTCACTCTCAGTTTGGAAACTTGTTTGCGCAACCCAACCCCATCCGACAAATAAGAGAGCAATTATCACGAGGGTGATTAAAAAAAAGTTGTGTTTCTCGATTTGTCCGGGAAGATCCTTTTTATATCGTAAAAGAAATAAAAAGATCAAAGTTTGGGCACTCAACCCGGTTATCCAGATGATTATGGGCAAAGTTCGAGCGTACAAAACCTTCGTATATATCTCGCTGATCTCAGGAGTCAGCGTGATAATAAAACTGCCCGTCATGAAGATCAATCCAGTGAGCAATAAGGCAATACACCACACGTTTGACTGTCTGAGCCGAGTTGTCAGGCGATCAATTGATTTTTCAACCATCACAGGTTTTGCCCAAGACATAAGGAAAAACCACGCCGAAGCTAAGATAGCGATTATGATGCCAATAACCGCTGTCAATCTCATAAATGAAAATTCAGCTATTACTGAGCCTGATTGGGAGATATTTATGATCAGCAATGCGAAGGCAAGGATTCCCCAAAATATTGCCCCACCGAAATAGATGCGCCAACCCTCTAGGTTTGGTGTATTATCCGGTTTTAATTTGTTGTCAGACATTGGATTTAACGCGTTTGTACCGCAGGTTCAATTGACTTGAGTTGGGCGGGTTCGGATAGATGTGCGGCAGCGGTCGTGATCCCAAATATCACCCACATGTTTGGTAATGCGAAGGAATCATAAGAGAATATCACAAACAGGAAAACGAACAGACCCAAAATTCCTGATAACCCCCAAAATCTTTGTTCTGGCGACTCAGAATACCAAAGAAACAACGCACATCCCAAAACGGCGATAATAAAGGTAGTGAATATAACTGTACCAATCAAGCCTGTTTCAGCCAGCAGACGGGCGTAGAGATTCTTGGGGGTTATCAATCGATTTCTCCCCTCCACAGGTGTTATCTGGCGTACGATCTCGGGTTGGCGGTTATACGTTTGGTTGGGCAGCATTTCATCGAAGTAATATGCGTAGTTGCCGAGCCCTACCCCAAGCACCGGGAATTCCTCGAAGGTGCGGAGAGCGGTTTGCCAATACACAAACCGTTGCTGAAATCCGATATATTCCAGGTATGTCTTTCTTGCTGGTCGGTCATCAGTCCAATAACGCCAGAATCTAGAGATGTATCTGTTCTGAGCGCCAATTGTAATGGTGAATATCAGGACCGCTAAAGTAATTAGCGCGGCTTCCAGAAATCTTCTACCCCTCTTTTTAGCAGGTCTGCCGCTAGATGACCCCGAACGATCTCCCGAATGAGATCGATACAGTAGGAATGCTAGAAATGATAACGCTGCTAACATGAAGAGTCCGGTTCGCGAGAAAGTAAAAGCCACGATAACAACGGACCACGCCAGGAGTATCCATTCAACCGTCAACCACTTGAATCGCCATTGAAAGACACTGCGCTTTGTTATAATTGAACCCAGTAGCCAGGGCAGCAGTAAAAAGCTTATCTGTTCAGCGAACCATTTTGGTTCGTACGTCATCCCGGATATGCGGGTTGGAAAAAGCCTGCGTGTTGAGATGAGGCTCTGAAGCTCGCTGATCAAATCAAAATATTGGGGGGAAAAATAGATAACATATAATGCCTGCAGTGTGCCCCATATCAGGGCGATGGTAAAACCTGTGTAGAGCCAGCGGAGCGAGAAATTTAAATCCTCCCTGGTTTGATGTAAGAGAGAAATTGTAAGGTAGAAGGCAGAACCAATACCGAGTGTAATGATGTTGCGAAGAAAACGCGATTCAATCGAGACCCCCCTGAGCGCTTCGATATCCAAAGAAAATGCAGCGATAGAACTGATAAAGGCGACGATGATAAACGCAAAAAGAGGTAAAAAGGTTCTGGGGAGAGGTCTGGAAAACAACCGTGGTATGGTAATCAGGACCACTAAAATGATCAATGGGTAAACCGCCAATGGGCGCACCAGCGTTTTACCCCCCAAACCCCCAGGAAAGAAAGGGAAGCTCGTTACTGGAAGTGCAACAAATAACAGCGCCCAGGCAACCGCGACTGTGGTCTTATACAGCTTTTTCAAAACTGGCGGGTTCATTGCTCCGGTTCGCTTCTTGAAATAATTACCAGCTGTAGTAAGATCCAAGAGGATAATCCGATTATTCCTCCGATCAGCACTAGATTGCCCGTGGGTTTCAAACGTTTAGAAGGGATATTCTGAAGCCCTTCTATGACGACATTTGGTGATAATCCCAGACTGGACTTGTAGACTTGCGAATATTGGCTTTCTAGTTGAGAGCGTTCAGCATTCAGCCTTTTACTGCGCAGTTCAATAAGGGATAATTCATTATCAATAGTGACGGAGATTTGATCGATCCATTCGATATACGCCTCTGAGGGTGCATTTTCGTCGGGCTGCTCGTCTAAAAGTGCCATCCAACCGGGAGTAAATTGAGCCGTGCTGGCGGCTATTGACTCCACCTTCCATCTCTCGATTGGGTCGAGAGGCACGTTCTTTGTAGGTCTCTGTGCAGTATCAGCCCATCCCTTAAGTGCATCTCGAGATGTTTTAAGTGTTTCCTTGCGAGTGCGAACCTGGAGGAACTCCTCGATCAAGGATTGTAATTCTTCGTCGATCATGGCGGCTTGCTGGGCTGACTGGACCGCATCCTGGACTCGCTTTACAGCAATTTCACTCCAGGTACGGACAGCCTGTTCCGCTCGCTCGGGGCTTGAGGTTTCTGCCACCAAACTCCAGGTGCCTGCTGAGCGCCATTCCGCCCCAAGTATATTCTTGATTTCTTGAAAATCGACTTGCAGCCAGTAAGGATCATCTTCACGCAGCTTTTCCAGGGTTTCTTGAAGTATTTCGTCAAGGTAGATCGCCGATTCGAGTTCCGACATCTGCCAATTTTTATAATCGTCGATGTTGGAATACTTCGGTTTGGCGAGTGCAAGCCATTTGGAATCTGAATAAGCGCGATATGGATTCAAGCCGACATAAATTTGTGTTGTGGCTCTGTAAGAGGATGGTAGCAAAAAGGAAAGCGCCCATCCCACGATACAACCCAACGCGAAAAAGATGACCATAGACGGCCAGCGGTGCAGTGAATTATATATTTCGTCGCGCAGCATCCAGAATTTCATCGCAGGAATATCATTTGTGTTTGAGTTCTCAAATCAATTCGTCCTCCAAATGGAGTATGCCGAATGTTAGAAATTGTACTATTATTTCCCGGGTAATCGAAGTTGGTTCAAGTTACTTGCCTTTGCGACCGGTTTGAAATCCAGGTCGCTGCGGTGATCAGACCGAATACAACCCACATATTGGGAATAGCAAAAGAGTCGAACGTAAAGGCTGCCAACGCAAATGAGAATAACCCGCACAACCCGCCAAATCCCAAGAATTGATCTTCTTTGTGCGTTGAAAACAGCAAATACAACGCGCACCCCAGAACGGATATTAAAAAAGTGAAAAATGCTGCCGTGCCCACCACTCCTGTTTCTGCCAGGAGCCGCAAATAAAAGTTTTTGGCTGTGATCAACCGGTTGCGGTCAGGATCCGGGGTAATCAGGCGCAGCACTTCCGGCGATTCTGCCAGCGGGTGGTAGGGAAGCATGTCCTCAAAATAAAAGGCGTAATTTCCAAGACCGACACCCAAAAGCGGGTGAGCTTCATAAGTATTGTATGCGGCTTCGCTGTAAGCCAATCGGGCACCTAATCCCAGATAGCTCAAGTAGCCCGATATGGAGACGTTCTTCTTCTGCCAGTAGTCCCAGGCGCGGGCAAAAAACGAGTTTCTTGTGCCTGTCAAATAAACCGGGACGATCAATATCGAAAGAATTATAACGATTTCAATTAAGTAGCGGATTAATGTGGTTAGTCTCGTGTGCTGAGCCGCTTTTGAGTTTGACTGTTTAGAGGTCCGGTTGATGTTGGAGCGAAATCGAAAAAGGAGCAAACTAAATCCAACCAGAAGCACAAGACTGAGCACTCCGGCGCGCGAATAGGTAAATGGCAAGAGCAGCAGCGACCATGCGAGCAGAATCCATTCGATCGTTATCCAACGCCAGCGCCACCGAAAAGCCGTGTGCCTATATAGAACCGAAGCCAGCAGCCACGGCAAGAGCAGGAAACTGATCTGTTCCGCAAACCAGTTTGGTTCATAAGTGAAACCTGAGATCCTGTTTTCGATAAGATGACGGGTGGATATGTATTGCTGCACGTGGTTAAGGAGGTCATACCAGACCCTGTCAAAGTGAATGACGTATATTGCCTGTAGAGAACCCCACAGCATAGCAAGGCTTAGACCGGTGTAAATCCAGCGCAGAGAGAAATCAAGGTCTTTATAGGTGCGTGGCAGTATGCTGACTGTCAGGTAAACGGCGGTTCCAACACCTAAAGTAAGTAGAGTCCGCAGGACTCGTTCATGAGCCGAGATTCCCAGCATGGGCTCAATACCCCGGAAAAAAGAGAGCAGTGAACTGGCGATTGCAATGAGCACAAACGGCACCAACGAAAGAAAAGTCCGCGGTATGGGGCGGGTGACCAATCTGGGCAGGGTGACCAAAAGAAGCAATAACATCAGGGGATAAATTGATAGGGGACGCACGACGGTTCCACCCCCTATTGTCGAAGGAAAAAACGGAAAACTGGTCAGGGGCAGCAGGAGCAGAAATAACGCCCAGGCGATTTTCAGGGTGAGGTTATATATCGATTCCAGCTTCGTGTGTGTGCTGCCGAATCCGGTTCTTACAATCACTGATTTGCCTTTAATGTAATCCTGACCAGCCATAGGATTGTCCACAGCAACAATCCCAGGATGCCCCCAACGAGGATTAGTAAACCTGTAGGTCGGATCGCGTATTGTTCGGGTGGTCTTCTTCTGATTTTCTCCACCTGCAGATTGCCGGAAAGACCAAAACTCTTATCCGAAGCGTCCTTATATCGTGCGCCGGTTTCATCGATCTGTACCTGCAGGGCTTTTCTTTGTGCTTCAAGAGTTCGGATGTCCTGATCTAAAACTATGTTGACCTGGTTTAACCAATCTATGTAGCTCGATGCTGGTGATCCGTCGATTGGGAACGCTTCTAATAGAGGCTCCCATGCTGGGTCGAGGTCGGCTTGAGCAACCGTATACCACAATTCCCAATGCTCATCCTGACTGGGTTGGTAATCTGCATGCCGTGTGGAGGCGGTTTTAAGATGGGTGGCTACTGTTTCACGTAATTGAATCAGTTCAGCTAGTCGAGAGATCGCCCTTGTTTGGTCAGAGGAAAAAGACTGCAGTTGTGTATCGAGCACCAGCGTATTCTGGGCTTCACCCACGGCATTTTGAACATTCTTAATTACAGTATCATGCCAGACTGCCAGCACTTGAGCGGCACGAGAAGGATCATCGCTTTCAGCAACCAGGCGCCACTTTCCGGCGTTGCGCCAATTTACTTTGAGCATCCGAGCCAGGTCTTCTCTGCTCGCTCCTTTCCAATAATCATCCTGGTTCTGGAGATTAGAAAGGGTTTCATCGATCATCCAGTCCATCTGAATCAAAACGTTCAAATTGGCCATCTGCCAATTTTTATAATCGTCAGGATTGTTGAACTGAACGCTGGCGTGTTCAGATGCGCTGCGATCCGTCAGGGCTTGGTAAGGGTTTATCCCTACGTAAATTTCTTTAGAGACGCGGTATGAGGTCGGCCAGAATATAGATATACCCCATCCTATCAGAATACCGACCATACAAAACGAAAATACCAGCGGCCATTGGTGAGTTGAATTAAGGATTTCGTCGCGAATAGACCACTCATTTGTCATTCTGTATTTGATCCGGCGTGCTGTGATTTGTCCCAATATTTGCGACTATCTAGCAATAACAGAGTGACAGCTCCTAACAACATTGTTATTAAGAACACAGTGTTGGCGATTATGGGAGTTTGATTGAGGATGATAAAGGCTACGCAACCCAAAATAAGAGCTGTGAAGTGCATTATTAGAACTGACCGATGCGAACCAACTCCTAAGAACAACAGACGGTGATAAGTGTGATCCAGAGCAGCCTTGTACACAGGCTGATTTCGACGTGTGCGCGATATTATGACCAGGGTAGTGTCGAATATTGGCACCCCTAACAGCAGGATAGGGACAAACCAGGTAGATAATTGGTAAGCACCTTGCGGATTATATGTGATAGCTAATGCAGCCAGCAAAAAACCGAGAGTTTGTGATCCCGAGTCACCAAGGAAAAGTTTAGCAGGAGGTGAGTTAAAGAAGTAAAGACCAATAGACGCCCCCAAGATTACAGCGCTGTGTTGAGACAATATAATTTGATTGGAGTCTAAAGTCATTAGCACGAAGAACGCAGCTGTGATTCCGCCTAATCCAACTGCTAACCCGTCTTTGCTGTCAACGAAATTAAAGGCATTTGTTATTCCAACAATCCAAAAGATTGTGATAATCCAATCCATGAGGACTTTGATGTTCTGGTCGACTTGCAAGAAGAAATCTGGTGATTCAAAGACTCTAATGTAGATACCCAAATGAATGAGGATTAGTGCGGATAAGAGCTGACCAATGAGTTTAGTGGATACATGGATGTCCTTGATGTCGTCCCATAAACCAAATAAGAACACTGGCAAAGCTGCAAATAATGATGCCCTCACCACCCAATTGGTGATTAGCCCGAGCAATAATTCAGAAAGCAATAAGGTCGCCATTAGGGCGATACCACCAGCTAGTGGAGTTGGAAATTTATGTCGTTTATGAGGTTTTGCACCAGGAACATCAAGCAATTTGTAATGGGTGGTCAACTTAAGGCTGATCCAAGCAAAGGCTAACACGATCATCATGGACACCAATATCGCAAGAAATAGTGAGAGGGTTGGAGAAATGTTTGTATCCATCAGCTTGCTTTTGAAATAATGTCTTTACTAATCCGCTCACGAAAATTGCGAAAGGTTCCCATTATGGTTTGGGTGAGCTGGTAAGAACTCCCTGCGAATAGTGTGTATTATTACTGTGTACAAGAACTTTATCAGCATAGCAAAGTAGTATAACCAATTAAACAAGAAGAAGTATTCCCTTGCAAGGTTTTTGCGATAATACAAGAAGTATGATTTGTGCCACTCGTAGATTGAACGATATGGGTGTACGCGCGAGCCGCCCAGGCTGCCGTAATGGATGATCTGGGCTGTGGGTACGTAATACACCTGCCAGCCAGCTTTGCGGGTGCGAAAGCAAAAATCAGCATCCTCCTGCCAAGCAAAAAAGCGTTCATCCAAATAGCCAATCTGGTCAATAATTTCTCGGCTGATCAGCATGCATGAGCCTGAAACACCGGCGACGGGGTGGGTTTCGTCTTCGTCCTTATAGTTCATCAGGTATCCCCCGAATAATTTGCTTTGCGGGAAAAGCTTCGATAGACCGCTGAAATATGTGAATACAGCCCAGGGTCTCGATTCGCCGCGCCGGCAAGGTTTCTGCAAAGTGCGGTCGTGGTTAAGAACTTTGGGACCGCAAATGCCCACTTCGGGATTGTCATCAAGGAATTTCATCAAATGGTCGAGGGCGTCGGGCAGAATTAGGGTATCTGGGTTAAGCTGCAGCAAATGGCGACCGCGTCCCATGCGCAACGCCTGGTTCATTGGCTTGGTAAAGCCTTCGTTGATCTGATTTTCGATTATATGCACCTCCGGAAACTCCTCATGCAGCATACCAGCGACCCCATCTTTTGAGCCGTTATCAACCACGATGACCTCGAATGACAGTTCAGTGTTGTCATAGAGCGAATCGAGACAGGCACGCAGAAATTCCCTGGCTTCGTATGTGACGATACAGACAGAAATATCTACACTTACTGCTGAGCTGTCAGGACGCTCTGGTAAACTTTTATCGTCTCTTGAGCGGTGCGTTTCCATGTGAATTGGGATGCTCTTTCCGGACCTTTGCTTGACAATTCTTCTTGTAGGGTTGAGTCGTTTATCAGTTTTTGCAATGCGTTGGTGAGGGCATTTTCGTCTTGTGGGGGGATCAGGACGCCGGCATCACCTACGTGCTCTGGCATTGAAGACACAGCGGTAGTGATGACCGGGGTGCCGCAAGCCATGGCCTCCAGGGGTGGTAGTCCAAATCCTTCGTATATCGATGGATATACAAATATCCGCGCTAGATTATATATGGTTGGCAGGTCGTGATCTGGGACATAGCCCGTGAAGTAGACCTGCTCTTTTATTCCCAGTGACTCCGCCTGGCGGAATACGTCTTCATACATCCAGCCCAGACCTCCAACGATCACAAGGGGAAGTGAAATTCCCTGACTGTGGAGCCGCTGGTAGGATTTCAATAACAGCGCCAGATTTTTGCGGGGTTCCACAATTCCAACGTTCAAGATGAAATCTTGAGGTAGTTTGTATTTCCGGCGGATGCTCTCCAATAATGCCGCATCGGTTATGGGGTGAAACTCTTCACCAACACCATGAGGAATGGCTGTGATCTTGTCACCCGGTACGCCTAACAATCGAACGGCGTCTTTTTTAGTGTTCTCGGAAACCGCGATCAGCGCATCAGCAAGTTTGGCGCTCAGGCGGATAGCGGTTGGAAAGAAGATTCGTTTGGGCCTGGTGTGCAGATGTGGGTAGAGAAAGAATGTCATGTCGTGAAAAGTGACCACCGATGCGCAGGATAGAGATAGCGGTCTAGTGTAGTGCAGCGAATGCAGCAATCTTACTCTCGATTGGCGAACCAGGCGTGGGAATGTCACTTGCTCCCAAACCAGACGGCGTGCCGGGTTCTTGTCGGGAACCAGAACCCAGTTCATCCGTGACGAGGGTGGCGAGTCGATCAAATCGCGACCGCTGTGGTGGGCGAAAATGGTGAATTGGTACTCACTGCTGAGGGAAGCCAAAGCACGGATCAGGTGGATTATATAATTGCCCGCTCCGCCCGGTTGGGGAGGTAAAGCTGTGGCGTCTATGCCAATGTGCATTTTGTTATGTCGATGACAAGTATTACAAGAATTTCAAGCTTGGATCAATTTCGATTGTATTTTTTATAAAAATTTGACTTAAATCTTTATGTTTGTTGATCATGCTTCTCTCTCGGTAGAAGTTTCCTCGGTTATTGTATAAATTCGCAAACAAGCTCGTCTATATGGAAACGTTTACAATTCTGATGATATCACTTTATCATATACAGCTAAGTTTTCCTTGGTAAAGCGCTCTTGTGAGAAATTTTTTGCCTGTGCGAGACCTCTATCAGATAGATCCTTTTGTGTTTCTGGATCAGAAAGGATGCGTATCATTTCGAAAGCAGCCAGATCAATATCATAAGGTGGAACCAAAACGCCTGCATCGTCAACCACTTCAGGCAAGGAAGATGTGTTAGCAGTTAGAATTGGTACACCACAGGCCATCGCTTCAAGTACCGGAAATCCAAAACCCTCGTATATCGAAAGAAATACAAACATGTCCGCGCCTGAATATATACCGGGCAGGTCTTCATCGGGAACATAACCGAGGAAAATAACATCGTGCTTTATCCCTAATTCTTCTACTGTCTGGAAGATATCATTGTATAACCAGCCTCGTTGACCCACTAACACCAGGTAATGCTCTAAAGAAGTATCGCGTTTTACTATTGAAAAAGCTCTAAGTAGTGTGGTGATGTTCTTACGACGCTCCAAGGTGCCAACATATAAAATATAGGATTCTGGTAAATGATATTTGTTTATGATAGTATTATTTTTAGGAACTGGCTTAAATTGGGCTGGTGTGTAAGGGTAAATTACAGTAACTTGCTCTTCAGGAATTTTATACGCGCTGAGCAAGTCTTTTTTGGTGCTCTCCGAAATTGCGACTAGATGGTTTGATTTCTTTATCCCAGCCGGACCTAAAAGCCTCCACCAAAAACGACCTGTCCATTTCTGGGTTTTTGGAAAGCGAAGAAAAGTCAGATCAAATATTGTCATCACAGTCTTACCGCTATACCACAGAGGTGGGATAAATATTGGTGCGTGTAGAATATCCAGGTCTCCAAACAAATGCCAGGCGCTGAAAAGTTGCTGTTGCATAGCGCCTGGCAATAATGAAATCTTATTAATATTCTTGAGGAGAAAGTTCGCGTTTCGGGGAACTACCGAAGAAGTTAATATCCTTTCATCAGTAAAAATTATATATTCATTGCTCTTTCCTGCTTCTGCTAACCCTATTAGTAATTGTTCGAAGTATCGCAATGAGCCTGCATCTCTACCACGTAGGATAATACCATCTATGCCGACTCTCATATAAATAGACCCTTCTGTTTTTAATTGATACGCTATTATTTCTTATTTATGCGTAGTCGCCATTTGGGCTTCAAGATCCTCAATTTGCTGTTGTTGTGCTCGAATCAAGGTCTCAAGATACAGGATGTGGTCCCCGAAGGTTCGATTCACGGGTGCTTGTCGTTCTGCAAATATCCGAGTGTAATAAAGAGCCGGTCTTTGATAAAAGATTTTTAACTTGGTCAGAAACCAACCGATCACTGGCCAACGAACGGGAGGAGCTTGTAGATCAATTTGGATTGTTTCAGGACGCATGGCGTTCTTAATTTCATCAGATGATCGGATTTCGTACCCCATTTCTCGCAGATCCAACTGTTCATTTGGCGCAACTTTATCCATTTTCAATGCGTGCGGAACAGTCCGTGGGACTTGCAGTATAGTTGATGGTAGCTGTCTTAAATTCTTTATCTCGAGTTGCATTGATTGAATTGATAAGGCCATCTCCTGAAGAACGCTGATCAGCATATCGTTAACCTGAAACTGACGGCTTAGTACCTCGCGGTAAGGGTCAGTGATTTTCAACGATTCAAAAGTTTTTTGGCGTACACTATTTTGAAATTGTCTGACAGCTTCAATGCCGTCTCTAAGCTCTTCTAATGAAATTATGCTTTGAGCTATTTCGAATTCAATATCATCTAATACTTCTTTAGCAGTTAACGTATGCATCATTATTTACTCACTTTTTACTAACCATTATTTTAGTTCTTGATCATTGAAAGCGTTTATCACTTGGCGATAAACACATTCAAAATTCCGAGCCATTTGGATGTAATTAAACCGTTCCAAAATTTGAGAGCGACCTGCCAACCCCATTTCACGCAGTTTAACAGGTGATTTCAAAAGGGAAAGGATTGCTTCTGCTAAAGCGGGTGAAGATCCGGGTTCAACGAGCAAGCCTGTTTCGCCATGGTCTACCACTTCCGGAATGCCACCAGCTTTACAACCAATCACCGGTTTTGCGTAGTTCATTGCTTCCAGGTAAATCAACCCAAACGATTCATACAACGATGGCGCAACAAATAAATCACAAGCTTGATACAAATTCTGTAAAACTTCGTCGCTGACTTCTCCCAAGAATTCAACAAAAGGAAGATAAGCTTCATAACGACTGCTAAAAAATGTCGGATAATCCATCCCGGTTTTCATTTTGAACCCGTCGTTGTTACTGTTATCCTTGCCGGCTATAAAAAATCTAGCATTTGGAATTAATTTCAGCACCGTAGGAATTGCCTCAAATAAATCTAAAACACCTTTCCGCTTTTCTAGGCGTCCGACAAACAAGACCGTTAGCGTACCGTTATCGGATTTGGGTTCAAATGGAAAGATTTGGTTGTCTGGGGCAGGTACAATTCCATAAGGTATGACTTCACAACGTTTTTCCGTTGATTTCAGGTCATAAACTTCCTGCATTGCGTCCAATGTTGCCAGGGTATTAGGCAATAAGAAATGCGCCTGTTCGATGAAGTTCTGTTCTAAATCGCCCATTAAAGAGAATTCTGCAACTCGGCTTTTATGAATATCGGTGATCTGGCGCAAACCAGTGACCAGGCGTAGCACTACAGGAGCAATTCCGCTCTTTAGAGTTACCAAACCTTCATATTGCCAGGATGAGGAGTCCACAATTTGTATACCATCGTTTAGGATTAACCGTTTGACCTTTTCATAGACATTGTGACTATAGTTGAGAGTGGTGTACAGATTATTGAAAGATTGGTATCGTTCGTATCTATTTAGGAGGTTTGGTATTTTATGGACAAATGCCCCATCGTAAAAAGTCACCTCTTCTCTTTCGCCGCGTGTGATTACATGGACAGAATGACCGAGTTCAAACAAGCCTTTTGCCATTAAGTGGGTAAGGCGAGCCACACCACCGTATGCGACTGGAGGGTATTCGCCGCTCAATAGGCATATACGCAGAGGTGGTTCAGGCATTGTTATATTGGGTTTGAATCCAGTCACGGGATCTACAGACGGTTGTTTCGGAGAATCTTGATTTTGGTATTTCAAAATAGGTTTGGACATTTTTTGTGCTTCTTCGATATCGGATGGATGAATCAATCGTTGTGGTATGAATAATCCTTGGTACAAGGCGCTTATACTTTCTCGAATTTCGTTTACTGACATCCAGATAAAATCAATAAGAGAGTATTTCCGATTATATAATAGTGTCAGATAGACAGGAAAATTAGCGCCTGCCGAGCGAAGGCTGCGCAATATGATTGCGCGCAGGGAATCACCCGCTGACAGACCATGTTTAATACCTAAATATAATCTCGCGCCTGTGCGGATCCACCATCTACCTTTAGAAGTAAATGCTTCTCGATTGCGACTGGAACTTGGAATATGGTAGACGACTGCTTCATTAACCGGATACACAGCTTTACCAGCGCTTGCGAGACGCAGAGCAAGGTCGGCTTCTTCGGCATTAAACCTATAAAACTCGTCGAAACCTCTTGCATCTAGGAGGACCTGGCGGCGACCGACCATGTTGGTTCCCATGAAACGTGTGACCCAATATGAACTCCTCCCTGGAGGAACAATCTGGTCTGTCCAAGATGAACGAACGTCAACCTGCTCGGCTAAAGATGAAAAAATTCCTAAACGAAACTGAAGTATTGAGAACCGGGGATGCACAGCCCACACCGCCCCGCCGGTTGCTTCAATGGACTCGTCTTCGTAAATGTGCGCAAATTGCTCAAGCCAGCGCTTGCACGGCACAGCATCGTCGTCTATGAAAGCCACGATGTCACCGCGGGCAGTCAGCAAGCCGAGATTCCGAGACTGACATAAGTTAGCGGTTGGGCAGCGAAGGAGGCGGATGCGTCCATCATACTCGGACAGCACCTCCATCGTATTATCATGTGTGGGACCGACCACGACGATAACTTCAAAATCTGGATATGATTGGTGCTCCAACGATTGTAATAGTGTGTGTAAGGGCTCAGCACGATCAATGGTGTTGATAATGACTGAGAACGATAAATTATCTATACCAGTAATCATATTCTGTTATTAATTCAAGAAGTTTCAGGCGTTCATCTGTTTGCAAGCGCATATGCTCTACAAGTTCAATTCGGTTTTTAAGCTGGTTTATCCGCTCTCGATGCTTATTATTCAGTTCTGCGCGTAGGGTAGCTTCACGTCCTGTGACCAGACTTGGAAATCGTTTAAATAGCAGGCGATAAAGCCGATGTAAAGCATCCTCGGGCATAGAATCAGTGGGATCCCGAAAGTATATACTAGTGAGCAATTCGGATTCACGCTGGTCAATTTCTTGTAATCGAAGTGCATTAGCTTTCCAAATTTCAGACCACTCGAGAGATTTAGCACGGTTTGATTTATCGGTAGGTTTAAGATATGATGATCCGTTCAATTCTGGAGTTACGAGTATTCCAGCTTTTTTGAAGGCTTGTTTCTTGATCTGAGAGAAGCCAACTTGTAACTGACGATAACCAATTCCAGAGAGTACATCATCCACATCCACGCGACGGCGGTCCAATATATCAGGTAGATGGCGCAATGAATGAAGAGAAGCAATTATGCGACCAACCACATGGTTGAGATAATTTACTTCTTCCAATTTAGCATACTCTTCCTCGATAAAACCTCCGATCTCGTGCTCGTCGAAATGTTTACACACGAATCGATAACGTGAGACGAGGCTGTTTACAGCGTGCCTGAACGGGGCTTCTTGCCATTCACGGCTGCTTAAAAGATGCTTGACTTGTGCTGAAGTGGCGCAGGCTGTTTCGATTCCTTTCCGACGTGCGCGATAACAATAATCGGCATCTTCATAATATGCCGGATAGAATCCGTCGTCGAAACGACCAACCGAATTCCAGGTTGATCGTTTTATGGCTATTGCAGCTCCTGAAGCATAACCCACTTTTTTTACACCCTCTTCGTTGGTATCAGTTATATGGATACCAACCGCATCGGGACGCTGGATGAATGCGCCGGTATGGTTAATTGTGTCGTCTTCGTTCAAGATTGTGCAGCCCATAATGCCATATTGTGGATTTTCGAGAAGTGCTTTCAATAGATCAGAAAGCCAACCGGACTGCACAATACAGTCTTGATTCAACAGGACAAAAACATCAGCCTGGGCTGCGTCTATTCCGGCGTTGACGCCGCCTGCAAAACCAAGATTTATTGGTTG
Source organism: uncultured bacterium (assembly GCA_965603285.1). GTDB lineage: Bacteria > Chloroflexota > Anaerolineae > Anaerolineales > UBA4823 > JAUWPO01. The sequence continues at coordinate 237 of CBFDCK010000070.1, read as the reverse complement.
TTGGATTAGACGAACTTTAGGAAATGCTTTTTTTATCTGTGTTGAAGAGTCGTCGCTCGATGCGTTATCAACGCAAATGACCTCAAGCAATTCCGCACCGCTTGATGAGTACAATGCTTGCAGACAGTCAACAATCACAGAAGCGCCGTTCCAGACTGGGATTACAACACTAGCTCTCATGGTTAAGACCTATTATAGTATATGTATACAGATAGTGTAGAGTTAAGTGTGTAAAAA
>CBFDCK010000069.1:0-15685 GCA_965603285.1 uncultured bacterium | reverse complement strand
TACCTGAAGACTGGGCTCGTAACGCTCGTCGCCAGATGGTCGCTTACCAATCCATGGGTACCGTTCCCACATGGACCTGCGCGCCATACCAGAGTGATATGCGCCCCAAGTTCGGGCAGCAAATCGCATGGGGGGAATCGAACGCTATCGTCTTCGCCAACTCGGTCATCGGGGCTCGCACTGAACGCTACCCCGACCTGCTTGACATCTGCTGCGCGATCACTGCACGCGTCCCCGCAGTTGGTCTGCACCTGACAGAAAACCGGGCTGGAGATATTTTAATAAACCTGGTTGACTTACCACTTGAAGTAGGACAGGACGATTTGTTTTACCCTGTACTCGGTCACCTGATGGGTAAAATCGCCCGGGACCGCATTCCGGTCGTTAAGGGATTGAGGGCACATCCAACCGAAGACCAGTTCAAAGCTTTAGGGGCTGCTGCAGCTACATCCGGCACGGTGGCTCTCTATCACATCGTCGGGGTGACTCCCGAAGCGGGCACTCTCGAATCTGCGTTCCAGGGAAGGGAGCCAGTTGAGATGATAAACGTTACTATGGACGATTTGCGACTCGCCTATCTTGAACTGGACACTTACGAAGGCGATCAACTCGATATGGTAGCCTTGGGGTGCCCACATTTCTCATTGGAGGAGTTCAAGCAGCTAATACCTATGCTGGTAGGGATGCAAAAACATGCGGACGTGCAGTTTTTGGTGACCTCCAGCCGGGCGATGATCGAATTGGCAAAAAAGGCTGGATTTGTGGACGTCCTTGAATCGTTTGGCGGCAGGGTGACTGTTGATACCTGCATTCTGGCATCCCCCATGCTGCCGCCGGCGATTAAAACCATAATGACCAACTCGGGCAAATACGCTTACTACGCTCCCGGTATGCTGGGTACAAGCGTGGTTTTTGGCGGTCTGGAGGACTGCGTTCGATCGGCTATCGCAGGGCACATAGTAAGGGATAATTCAATATGGGTAAGATAATTCAAGGTCATCCCATTATTCCTGGAAGTGCTGAAGGTTTGGGACTGGTAGCCAACGAACCTCTCTCCTTTTGGGGAGGCTACGATTATCACACTGGTGAGATTACTGACCGCCGTCACCCGTTGTCCGGCCAGATTGCGGCTGGTAAGATCCTGGCGGTGCCTTTTACGCGCGGCTCTTCCACAACCACGGCGGTGCTGCTCGAAGCGGTACGCGCTGGTACCGCCCCGGCTGCTATCATCACGACCGGTGTTGATAGTTTCTTCGCGCTGGCATCTATAGTGGCAAACGTGATGTACCAGAGTCCGATCCCGATTATCGCTGTCCCGAGCGACGATTATGCCGGTCTTCAAACGGGGGATATGATAAATATCGATGAAGAAGGACGGATAGTTATATCTCAGGTAATATAAACTGTATAATATGTAGTGGATATTCGGTGTGTAAGATGGCAACGAGTCGTATCTTCAGGTTGGCATCATTCACTTCTTGAAACAACAATTCACGGAGAAAATTACATGGTCTCAAAACGAGCCCAAAAGATGCAGCCCTTTATCGCCATGGAAGTCATGGAAAGGGCACATGCAATGGAGAAGGCGGGGGTGGACATTATACACCTTGAAGTAGGGGAGCCGGACTTTGACACGCCGCAGTGTATCAAGGATGCTATCAGCAAAGCCCTTGAAGATGGGCACACCCACTACACTCACAGCCTCGGTAATCCGCAACTCAGGGAGGTGATTTGTGATCACTATTCCAGAACATATGGCGTATCGGTGCATCCCGATCAGATTGTTGTTACTTCAGGTACTTCACCCGCCATGCTGCTAATATTCTCGGCACTGTTGGAGAAAGGTGATGAAGTGATCCTATCAGACCCCCATTACGCCTGCTATCCCAATTTCATCAATTATCTGGCAGCCCTTCCAGTGAATGTCCCGATTTACGAAGAGGACGGCTTTCAATATCGACCTGAAGCCATCATAGAAAAGATCACTTCAAAGACAAAGGGCATCTTAATCAACTCACCATCGAATCCAACCGGGAATCTTCTGTCCACAGAGCGCATGCAGGCGATTGCTGAATTCTCTCCAATGATCGTATCCGATGAGATATATCACGGGTTGGTTTATGAAGGTCGTGAACGCTCCATCCTGGAATTCACGGAGAATGCTTTCGTCCTTAACGGCTTTTCCAAGCTGTTTGCTATGACCGGTCTGAGGCTTGGATATTTGATCGCGCCCAAATCCTACGTCCGACCCATCCAGAAAATGGGGCAGAACTTCTTCCTCTGCGCTAATTCGGCGGTCCAGATTGGCGGTATTGCTGCCATGGAAGGGGCTAGGGAAGACGTGGAGCGCATGAAGGCTATCTACGATGAACGCAGAAAATTTATAGTAAAAAGACTGAGGGAGATTGGATTCGGAATCACTGTCCCACCTACAGGAGCGTTTTACGTTTTTGCGAACGCAAAGCATCTCTCAAACGATTCATATAAGCTGGCGTTTGATATTTTGGAGAATGCCCACGTGGGAGTGACACCCGGGATTGACTTCGGGCAGAACGGGGAGGGCTATCTGCGCTTTTCGTATGCCAACTCGCTGGAGAATATCAAGGAGGGTTTAGACAGGATAGAAGGATATGTCAGCACTCAATAAATTCGGAGCTGATGTTTCGCCAATTCAGAAGAAACTAAACTACCTGTCTTCACTGCAAGCTATATAGTATTCCATTCAGAATAAAACCTGCGAACCAGGCGAATTGGGGTGGGAGAATTTCACGTCTCAGGATTCCCCATGGAATCTTAGCATTCGACCGCTATATCTGAGGACAATTACTTCTAGATAAACATGCGAAGACCAATAGTGTAATCTCTTAACGTAGAGGTAAATGGATGAAAAAATATATCAAAATGGCATGGCGCAATATGTGGCGCAACTGGCGCCGCACCGGTATTGCTATGATCGCCATTGTGCTGGGCCTGATCCTGCTGGTCTTTATGGACGGTCTATATGGGGGCTACGATGAGGCTATTTTTGCTAATGCAGTTCGTTTGTACGGCGGCAATCTCCAGATACACACCCCCGGCTTTCGCGACAAAGCCCACCGGGCGCCACTACTGCCGGTGGAGGACGCTGACCAGGTGGTGCAGACCGCCATGGCGCATCCGGAGGTGCTGCTGGCATCCAAACGCATCAAGACCGGCGGCACGATCAAAGAACGCGGTGAAATCATGCCGGTCATCATCACAGGCATCCAGCCCTCGGTCGAAGCCCCGATCAGCCTGATCGCCGAGAATATCGTTGCGGGCCGTTTCCTGCAGGATAATGACGAAGATATGATCGTGATCGGTAAGGGCATGGCCGACGAGCTGGAGGTGGGCGTCGGTGATCGCATCACGCTGGCAGGCAAGCGCAAGAATGAATCCATGCGCCAGCGCACGATGACCGTTGCCGGCATTTTCAATCTGGGTCTGAAGGATGCCGAGAAAGGCATGGTCTTTATCAGCCTGACCGAAGCACAAAGTTTGTTCAATCTGCGCGATCAGGCGACCGAAGTGACCGTATCATTGCATACAGTGGGGATGGAAGACCAGGTGATCGGAGAACTGCAGGCTGACCTGCAAGACTATGAAGTCGATTCGTGGCTGACACTCAATCCCGAGTTCCGCCAGGTAATAAATCTATCCCAACAAGTCACGGGCATCTTCGGGTTAATTGTCGTGGTGATCGCCTGTATCGGCATTCTGAACCTGATGATGATGGCCGTTTTTGAGCGCACGCGCGAGATGGGCGTGCTGGCCGCGCTGGGGATGAAAGGTCGCCAGGTTATGGGCTTATTCCTGCTGGAGGGCGCCATGATCGGCGCGGTGGGCGCGGCGATTGGCTGCACCCTGGGCTGGCTGGCGATGCTGACCTTCAACCAGACCGGAGGGTATGATATGTCGTCCTATACGGATATGGGTGAAATTTATGCATTGATGGGCGACGCTTTTTTTGCCACCATTGAGCCGGTAGGCATTGTTCAGCAAGGGTTCATTATCGTAGTGATGGCCGTGCTGGCTTCCCTGATCCCAGCCTGGCAGGCATCGCGCAAAGAGCCTGCCGAGGCGCTGCATCACACCTAAAAGGAGAAGGTATTATGGCGTTCAAAAAAATATGGGTGATCGCTTATCGAGATCTGGGGCGCAACCGGCGTCGTTCCGGACTGACCATGCTGGCTGTGGTGCTGGGTCTGGCCTTGTTGATCCTGATGAGCGGCTTTATTGCCGGGGTAATTGACGGCATGATCTCCGACAGCATCTTGCTCAACAGCGGCCATGTGCAGGTGCGGGCCGAAAGCTACGAAGTGGAAAAGGCGTCTTTGGAATGGAAGGACCTGCTGGATAACAGCGACGAACTGCTGGCAAGCGCAGCCGGGATTGAGGGTGTAAAAGCCGTTGCGCCAGTGCTGTGGGCCAGTGGTTTCTTAAACACGGCGGATGAATTGATCGGCGTGAGCGTCACCGGCATCGATCCGGATTCGAGCTTCCACGATCCGATCCGCCAGGGCATGGTGGCTGGTGAATACCTGGCAGTGGAGGACCGTGACGGTGTGCTGATCGGTAAGAAACTGGCTGAAGAACTGGGCATCAGTGCAGGTTCAAAGATCAGCCTGCTGGTGGGCACCTCCGATGGCGAGACTGACGAAGGTATCTTCACCGTGCGCGGTGTGTTTGCCACAGGTGTGGTGCTCTATGATGGGGGTACGGTCTATATGCCGCTGCCGAAGGCGCAAGCATTCACTAACACTGGCGACCGGATCAGCGCGGTGATCCTGCTCACCGAAGACGCCGAGACGGCTGATCAGGTTGCGGCTGCGCTGCGCGGCCCAGGGCGAAAAGTGGTGACCTGGAAAGATATGAACGCGCTGATTCTGCAGGCCATGGAACAGGGCATGGCTTTTTATTATCTGATGTATGGCATTGTCATACTGATCGTGGCGGTGATTATCACCAATACGCTGCTGATGAGCGTTTTCGAACGTACACGCGAGCTGGGCATTCTGGCTGCGCTGGGGATGAAGGGGCGCCAAATTATGGTCTTGATCTTGTTGGAGGCCGGCAGCCTGGCGCTGCTGGGAGTTATTGGAGGCATCATTTTGGGCTCACTGGTTGTGTGGTATCTGTCGTTCAACGGCATCCCCATTGGCGATGATATAGCCGGTATGGTGCAGGGATTTGCTTACCCAAGTGTGTTTTTCGCCAAGTTTGCGCCCGGGGATGTCTTTGGCCTTTCCCTGGCGATGCTGGTTATCGTACTGCTGGCCGCGCTCTATCCGGCGCGTTTCGCAGCCCGGCTGGAGCCGGTTGAGGCGCTGCACGCGCTGTAAGCGACTATTGGATAAATGGCGCCGGACATACCCGACGACAAGAAGGAGAAATCAAAATGCATGCAATTGAATTAGAAAACGCAGTCAAGACATATCAAATCGGTGAAGTGAAAACGCACGCCCTGGACGGGGTCAGCCTGAGCATAGCCGAAGGCGAATTCACGGCCCTGGTGGGCCCCTCCGGTTCGGGCAAGACCACCATGCTGCAATTGATGGGCTGCCTGGATAAGCCCAACAGCGGCGCAGTGAAGATCAACGACCAGGATGTCACCAAGCTGAGCAAGAACAAGCGCGCCGACCTGCGGCGGGAAAAGATCGGTTTTATTTTTCAGTTCTTCGCTCTGATTCCCGTCCTCACGGCTTATGAGAATGTGGAACTACCGTTGTTGTTGAACAATGTCAAGGCAAAAGAGCGCCAGGAACGGGTCATGGGACTGCTGGAAGCGGTGGGGCTGGCGGATCGCGCCGGTCACCGCCCTGACCAGATGAGCGGTGGAGAGCAGCAGCGGGTGGCGATCGCGCGTGCCCTGGCCTCATATCCACTTCTGGTTCTGGCGGATGAACCGACGGCAAATCTGGATACTGCAAACGGCGCCCAGGCGATGGAGATCATGCAGCGCCTCAACCAGGAGACAGGCACTGCGTTTATCTTCGCCACCCATGATCCGCGTGTCATGTCTTATGCCCAGCGGGTGATCGAATTACAGGATGGACGCGTCATCAGCAACGGGGAGCTAATTCAATGAGTCACACCTTGAGGAAACTTTCGATCCTATTGCTCACACTTTCCATCACGTTGTATGGATGCAGCCAGATCAATCCTCCTGATCCGACACCGATTCCCACATCGACTCCAGGGGAAGCAAGTAGTGGCTTTCGGGGTAAAGGCGTGGTAGCCTCGGGTGAAGTGGTGCCTGTCAGGGTCGCCCAATTGAGTTTCGACCGTACCGGGCGAGTTCAACTTGTGGAAGTAGACGAAGATGAGGAAGTCGAAATAGGCCAGATTTTGGCGCAGTTGGAAGGCCAAGAAACTCTGGAGGCCACTGTCACTACCGCCGAGATGGAGCTGCTCGCGGCTCAACAGGACCTGGATGCGCTGTCCGAAAATATCGGCATTGCCAGGGCAGAAGCATTCCAGGAAATTGTAGAAACCAACCAAATCATTGGCGATACACAATATCGTCTCTATAACCTGGCTGTCCCTATGGCGTTTGCAGACTTGGATACGAAAGAAGCCCTTGAACTGGCGAAGGAGAAATTAGAAGGAGCTCGAGAGGAGTTTGAGCCTTATAAATTCAAGTCCAGCGGCGACCCAACCCGTGAGGACCTTAAAGAAAAGGTTGAGCGCGCCAGAAGTGATTTCAATGCAATAATGCGCCGTTTAGAATCTGAAGCCGCGTTGAAGGAAGCCAACGCCAGGTTGGAAAAAGCCGAGGCGAATTACAAAGCGTTGCAGGATGGACCTGATCCTGATGCAGTCGCAATGGCGGAAGCGCGACTGAAGAACGCAGAAGCATCCCATAAGGTCGCACGTAAAGCGCTTGAAGGGGCAACGCTGATCGCCCCAATCTCAGGCACTGCGGTGTCTGTAGACATATTACCGGGCGAGACGGTATTAGCGGGTCAGGTGGTTATGACGCTGGCCGATCTGAGCAGCCTGCGCGTGGAAACCACAGACCTCAGTGAGCGGGATGTGGCCAAAATACATATCGGACAACCGACAACGATTTACGTCGAATCATTGGATATAGAAGTGCCTGGTCAGATCGTGAGGATTGCGCCGCAAGCCAAAATCGTGGGGGGTGATGTGACCTACACCGTGGTGATCGAATTGGGTGATCAGCCCGTCGACCTGCGATGGGGCATGACGGTTGAAGTGGATTTCACTTCCGATTGAACAAGCGCTCTTGGAAACCGGAACCATTTAAGCTCACCTTTCTAAACCTTTCAGCACAAGAGTCCGGTAGCTATTAGCCTTGGTACCCATCGCGTTCGAAGTGGTGAAACACAGTGGACAGACAGTGGCGCTTGCTTTGATTGCCCTTGGAAATCAATCACCTGCACTGCGAAAAACTGGAATTTTAATCAAATAATGGCGACTAATGTCGTGACTATTGTCGTGATTATTATCATGACTAATGTCATATGCGAAAGATTGAATATGGATTATAATATATTCAATTATATGAATACAAACGAATTACCTGACGAAAGAATCAGCAGTTATTTGCGGGCTATCAGCTCCCCGGCACGTTTACGCATATTATTAGCGATTGGAAGAGGTGAAGCCTGTGTATGCCATCTGGAAGCAATTCTGGAATACCGGCAATCCTACATTTCTCAACACCTTATGGCATTAAGGTCAGCCGGTGTCCTGGAAACCAGGCGAGAAGGACGGTATATATTCTATAGGTTGCGCGACAAACGGGTGCTGAAGTTAATCCAAGAAGCTGGCGCGCTCGCTGGAGTTCCTGAAGATGAAACAAAACCCATGCCCGAATTTGAAAAGATTTCACAGTGCGGCTGTCCTCACTGCGTACCGATCATTCAAGTCGAACAATTTGCTGACAAAACGTCCACACCATGAGTGTTGGAGATAATATTAACACAACAGGGATATTTTTCCTGCGCCCAGGGAATTCAGCGAGGAGTCAAATATCGGAGGCGTTCCTGCAAAAGTACGCTGGAGACAAATTTGAAATCTTTGGCTCAGGTTAAACCTTAAAATCATCAATAAATATACCTAAAAAATATACGAGGAATTGGATTTGAGCTTGGATTGTGAATTGTCTAAGAGTGTGAAAGAAGATCTTGGAAAAGATTTTTGGGTCGCTGAATTTAAGAGTAATCAACGATAAAGCACATATAAAAATTTAGTTTAATTTCGGAGGTAAATCATGCTGACAATAAAGATCCTTGGACCTGGTTGTCCTAACTGCCACAAAGTAGAGGAAAATGCCCGTAAAGCTGTGACATATATGGGCGTTCAAGCTGAGTTCACAAAAATCAGCGATTATCAAGAAATCCAAAAATACCAGATACTGGGGACACCTGGCTTGGTTATCAATGATAAGGTTGTTTGCGCAGGAAGGATTCCAGAGGAGTCAGAGGTAATGACATGGCTGGCGGATGCACAACTTGAGACGGTCTAAGACAACCACCATTCAATAAAGATCTGCACGGATTTTACAGATAAATAGGATACAAAAATGACAGAATATCTCGAAACAACAGTTGATAAATTTATTTTTCGAGTGGCCAAAGATTGTTTTTACAACGGCGAAGGTGTATGGGCGAGACTTGAAGGTGATCGGGTAAAAATTGGTCTCTCCGACTTTGTGCAGCAGCGCAGTGGTGATGTCGCTTTTGCTGAGGTCAAACCGAAGGGAACACGCGTAAATTTTGATGATGAAATCGCCGTGGTCGAGACTATCAAGGTAAATATCAGTTTCTCATCCCCTGTTGCCGGAACTGTTGTAGAAGTGAACCCAGCAATGGATGAAGCCCCAGAGGTGATTAATGAAGACCCGTACGGTGAGGGGTGGCTTGTCGTTATCAAACCTGAGGACTGGGAATCTGATAGTCAGCGTTTATTCGACGCACCGCAATATTTCTCCCGCATGAAGCAAGAGGCGGAAGAGGAGGTTGCAGAAGGGAATGAATAAGGCAATAAAAAGTGATAATAAACAGAAGGTTGTGATCGTGCCGTGCAGCGGTATTGGCAAAACCTACGGCACCGTCAGCCGCGAAGCGGCATATGAGGTGGTTGAGAATGTGCGTCCGGGTCAAACGCATCTTGTCGCATTATCCCTGTTGGTTTTAGGAGATGAAAAATCGAGGGATTCGGTATCGCAGTACCCGGCAGTGACCATTGATGGTTGTAAACTGGCGTGCGCGACCAAGATGGTGGAAGAAAGCGGGGGGATGGTGGTGAAAGATTTCGCTGTGCTGGATGTATACCGTAAACACCGACTTTTCAAGCCTAAAGGTATTGCTGAATTAAATGAGGGTGGAACAAAATTAGCCCAGGTGCTTGCAGAAGAAGTAGCAGAAGTCGTGGACAGCCTTGATATTAATGACAAGATCGAAGAAAGAGCAGAAGGAGGCCGCAATGGTTGACCTTGCGAAGACGAAAGTCGGCATTGTAGCCTGCTCTGGTGAAGATTTGCCAGAAGGAACAGTTACACGCCTAGCGGCGCTTAAGGTATTGGAGCAATTGCGTCCGGCCGATACAGTAACCATCTGCCTGCCCCTCTTCCTGGCGGGCGGCGAAGGGGACCGGGCATTCGCTAAGTTCTACCCGACCATAGCGGTGGACGGCTGTGAACTGCAGTGTGCAGCCCGAGCTACAGAAAAATTTTCCGGTAAACCTGCAGCAAGCATTGTTGTATCGGATCTTGCTCAAGAAAAGGGGATCAAACGCCCTTCAGGATTGCGTCAATTAGACCAGGCTGGTCTTGAAGCAGTTGAAGCTACTGCCGAGCGAATGGCATTTTTGGTCGACGAGCTTTTAGGAAAACGCTGGAGTCGGTCGGAGGGCGAGTTCATCGAGACTGAAGAACCCTCTGAATCCCAAGCGAAGACCGAGGCTGCCTGCGCCTGCGGATCCGGAATCCCGATCCAGAAAGTGAGCATAAAAGGGCAGGAAGTAACCCTGATTGCTCTGCCGTCTATCTTCCAGCAGTTCCAGGAAGCTAGCAAACCGCCATCAGATGCAACAAAGAAAGAATTGTTAGAGACAGTAAAAATCTATAATCCGGTGCCGGCTGGGGCTGAAGAAACGTATGCTGAAACCATTCTACAAGAATATTCAATCTTTTATAACGGAAAGGGGACCTTATCATGAGCCGCACCGCTGTATACAATACAACCGTAACCTGGAAAGGGGAACACTTAGGTCACCTGGTTATGGGAAATGGTCCCGAAATGGGTTTCTCCGCCCCTCCAGATGCAGAAGGGCACGCGGGTGTATTCACTCCTGAAGACGCATTTGTAGCCGCAGCCAATACCTGTGTCATGTTGATGTTCATCTGGGCAACGGAGCGTTTTCAATTGAATTTACTCTCCTACGAATGCAGAGTGGAAGGTACCAAGCTCATTGAATTAGACCGCACCGAGATATTCACACACCTGCGATTCTGGCCTGTGATACGCATTCGAACCAGCGGCGAGGATCCCAACAAGGTAGAAAAGCGCGCCAGGCGAGCAATGCAATCAGCCCAAAAGTACAGTTTAGTCGCTAATTCGGTTAAATCGGAAATAATTATGGAACCAAAATTTGAGATCGTGGATTAAATTAGCCTGTTTTCCCCTGCAAGGCAGGTTTTTTTTCGGGCTATACACATTCGTATTCCCGAATATATCGTCGGTTTAGGATTTTTGCACCTTATGTTCGAAAGCTTTAATAATGAGCGTATCGATAGTCTTATGAGTGATGATTGGAAAGAGCGATAAATTCGATTCGGTGGGTGCGTTTGCGGGCGCCCGCATAACCAGCCTGTATGTGCCCTCCAAACGGTTAAAACAGCTTTTCGGAATTTTAATCGTGGTTATGACTGGATACAAACTTACTCTGATGATTTTATGATATCGGAGTTAATCAATGAATGATTATGTTGAACTACACAAATATCTTGATGAACGACTTGCAGAACTTGGGAAAGAAATTCCCATGCAGATGGGCGGTTTTGCCAGGCTGCACAAGAAAGCTGTTGCAGATGGCGCATTGAACCGCAAGGTCAAGGAGATGATGGCGCTTGCTGTCAGTATTTCCACAGGCTGTGAGGGCTGCATCGCCTACCATACCCACGACGCAGTGCATGCCGGCGCTACCAGGGATGAACTGCTTGAAACAATTGGTGTTGGGGTCATGATGGCTGGTGGACCGGGCTCGATTTATGCGGTCCACGCGCTTGATTCCATCGAACAGTTTTTACCCCAAGAAAAGGAGTTAACATGAACGATAGACAAATTCTCGAAGATGCCCTTAAATTTCATGGACACAAGTGCTGGGCCAGCGTGGCTGGGGTGCGGGCAGGATTGGCAGCCTTGCGCACCCTGGCAGTGCCTCGCTCAGGTGGGACACAACTTTATGCCATCATCGAAACCGGCGAAGAACATGGCGGGATGTGTTTTGTGGACGGTGTGCAATATACCACCGGCTGTACATTTGGCAAAGGCAACTTGCGTAAAGAACCGCTCGGCAAATTGGCAGTAACCTTGATTGAGAAAGACACCAATCGCGCCGTACGTGTAAGTTATAAACCCACTCTGAGTAAACAAATCTCCGGGTCGGCTTTCATGAAAAAACGCGCTGCGGGGATTATGGCCAATGAGATTCCCGAAGAAGAGCAGATGGAACTGGTCAACCTGGTCTGGGATGCCCCGGAAGAGGATGTGCTCACCATTGCTGAAGTCTTCGAATACGATGGCGATTGGTACCCCGAAGTTATGGGGTTCATCCCTTGCGATTCCTGCGGTGAGATGACCGCCAAAGCCTATATTAGGGTTATCGGTACAAACCACGTGTGTATTCCCTGCTCGGGGTATGACCGATAGCATGAGGGGCAGGCATTTTACATGAGAGAATGGTCGCGTATGGCTAATATCAAACTGATCGGCTCATCTGGTTGCCGTCGTTATCAAAAGATGCGCGCCGTTGCCATCCGGGAAGCCGAACGTCTGGGGATTCCATTCTCATTTGAAGAAGTGAATGACATGGAACATCTGGCGCGACTCAACCCGCTCAACCTGCTGCGCCTGTACATCAACGAGACGCTGGTGGCTTCCAGAAATCCGCCCAAAAGTCAGGAAATGGCAGCATATCTGCAAAATGCAGAAATAGGATGCTGCAAGACCCGCCAGCCCTGAACAATGCAGGCTAATAAGGTTCACAATGAATCCGATTTATCTGGTTCCCCCGATCTTTTTCGCCATCGCGTTTGTGTTTTCGATGCTAGGTATGGGTGGATCGCAGCTTTACATCCCTATCCTCTACTGGATGGGCATGGACTTCAAAACCGAGGCCGTACCCTTGGGTATGCTGCTAAATGTAGTTAACAGTGGTTCAGCAGCCATCATATACGGGTTCAAGGGCTTGATCGCCTGGGGAGTGGCTGTTCCCTTTGCTATCGCCATGGTAGCCTTTGCCCCGCTTGGCGTATGGTTGAATGTGCAATTACCAGTCAAACCGCTGTTGATCTTTTTTGCCTTGTTCACCGCTGCGGCTGCTATTTTGATGCTCTCCGGCTGGAAGCCGAAACGCGGTGAGATATCTTCAAAAGGGCGTGTGGTGATAGGACTGACAACGGGAAGCGGCCTGGGATTGGTTGCTGGGTTAATAGGGCGCGGTGGGGGTTCATTCGTCGTACCGCTTCTTTACATCGCCGGATTGGGAGCTAAGAATGCGGCTGCTACCTCGGCCTTTATCGTATCTTGCTCCGGTATTTCCAGCTTCGTCTCCCACCTCGCCACCGCAGCCCAGCCCCACTGGTCCGTGTGGATTACTACAGTGGTCGCAGTCCTGCTGGGCAGCCAGTTGGGTTCGCGGCTGATGGCGGACAGGTTAAAGTCGCGCTCCGTCAAGTTGATCTTTGGCTGGGTTCTGTTAGGAGTGGCGATATTAATCCTGGTTAAAGATGTGATATTGAGTTAAGAGCTTGTGACGATATGAAAATGCGTTTAAGTCTGAACATTGTTTTGATATTCAGTCTGCTGGTTGCCAGTCTGTTGGTCTCTCCAGCGGAAGACAAAACCAAAGTGGTCCAGCCTATTATGTGCGCCGTTTCTGGTCATTGGAGAGCACACCTTGGTTGGAGCGGATCAGATCTCGGCTGTTCTACCCGACCTGATCGATTCCTATCTCGCTTCCGGCGGTGAGGACCTCCCTGACCGTGCTGTTATTGAATAAGTGTTATGTTCCTGCTGCTTCTGGTCAAATTACATAAGGGCGGCAGGAAACTTGGATACTAATGAAAATGTTTATCGAAAAAAATGACCTAGAAATATTCACCCTGCCCTGCGAGCCGGGCGCGGAGCGTTTTGCAGCAACAGCCCACCTGGTCGTTGATATCAGTGATGTGTTACCTTATTTGAACGCGGCTCTGCAAGGGGCGATCTACCACAAGCAAGCCAATGCCCTGACCTGGAAGAAGGGGATTAAGCTTCCCAAAATGGAGATGCTGAAAGGAAAAAAACCTTACAAATCACCCTCGAAGATCAGCAAATCGTCGAGTTGATGCGTATCTTGATGGATGACGATGCCGAGGATGCGCTGGTCTTCCTTAAAACTCATTTCAAAGGCAAAGCGCGCGAGCTGCTGGAAGGCGGTTGAAAAGTGATGATCGAGGTGGCCGGGAAAAAGAGAGTAGTTTTTTCGCAGCGATTATCTGAGAACAGAGAAGTGTGCTACAATTTTTCAGCTAAAAGGCACACTTATGGAAGAAAACAAATCTATATTGAGAAAACTTGAAGATGTACGGGCAGGCACGCTGCACCTTCTGGAGGATCTACCCCAAGCACAACTGGATGCACGTCCTCCCCAATCTGAAGATGAAGAAGCGTGGTCGCTGGGCGAGGTTTTCATGCACCTGGCGATCGATGAAATTTACTTACGGGAGCTGATAGCGCGCCCCTTACTTGATGGAATTAAACCACCTGTCGATGTGTCATTCCTCCCGCCTCCGCCACCCTACGGCATACCCAAAGATGTCATCTTTTTCTGGTTTAATCGATCCCGTGTAGAAACCCGCCGCCTGCTTGACAACTTGCCAGAGGATGCGAACCTGGATATCACCCACAAAGGTGGGTTCGAGGCGATGAACGGCTTGCAGTGGATCGAAGCCTACGCAGGTCATGAAGCATATCACCACCAGCAAATCAATGATCTTATTGCTCAAATGAACATTTAAAAAAGTGGGGGAAAAATAACACGCAATAGGAGTTTATCTCCATGGGTGATTTACGAACTGGTCGCCCAGACCGGCTTCAGAAAGTATTTTATTTTGAGGGTCCGGAAGCTGCCTAAAAATTGCTTGAAATGTGTCCGTTGGACAATGGCTACCATCTTTCCGCGCTTTTCAGTATAATAGTCTTTGGAGCAGGTCTTCTCAAATGAACATACCCACCATCACCACAGACCATTTGAACCTGCGCCCTTTCACGGAGGATGACACAGGTTCATTACATAAAATCCTCTCTGAGAGGGACGTGCTGGGCTACTTTCCTAATCCTGAATCTCCCCCAAGAGACAAGGTCAGCAAGTTGATCACCGACCAGCTCTGTCATTGGGCAGAACATGCCTACGGCTGGTGGGCGGTTGAAGCTCGTCTCTCGAACAGTTTGATAGGCTGGTGCGGTTTGCAGTACCTACCGCATACGGAGGAGGTTGAAATCAGCTATCTGTTGCGCAAATCTTGTTGGGGTAACGGATATGCCACCGAAGCCGCACTTGCTTGTATTCGATATGGATTTGAAACAATGAATCTGGCAACCATAGTCGCCATCGTACATCCCGCTAACGGTGCCTCCCGGAGGGTGGCCGAGAAGTTGGGCATGTCTTTCACATACCAGGCGCAGTACTTCGAGATGGATTGCTGCCGCTATTCAATCGATCATTCAACGTTCGATCTAGTTAATCATAATTCTGGGTATTAGAGTAATGCCCGCTTTTCAAATCAAATTCCTAAGGAGGAAAGGAATATTAATTTATGAAACAACCCCAATACACATCACAGCATAAACAAGTCGTTACCATAGGAGGCGGCTGTTTTTGGTGCCTCGCCCCGCTCTTTGAGGACCTGGTCGGAATCGAAAAAGTTGAAGTTGGATACTCGGATGGTTCGGTTGAAAATCCGACCTACCAGCAAGTTTGCACCGGAACGACTGGACATGCCGAAGTCGCACAGATCACTTTCGATCCGCAGGTAATAACATTAGGCGAGATCCTGCAAATCTTCTTCACCGTTCATGACCCGACTACGTTGAATCGCCAGGGAGCTGATGTTGGTCCCCAGTACCGCTCGATCGTTCTATACCGGGATGATGAGCAGAAGGAGACCGCCGAAAAGGTGATCAAAGAAATTGAAGCAGCGAAAATCTGGGATGCCCCAATCGTCACGCAGCTAGTACAATTCCAGGCATTCTACAAGGCTGAGAGCTACCACCAGGGTTATTTCGAAGCTAACCCACAGGCGGCTTACTGCAGAGTAGTAATCTCCCCCAAAGTGGCGAAGTTCAGGAAGCGGTACGCCGTAAGGCTTAAGAGCGCTTCGTAACTCGACGAATAATCAATAAGATCAAGTAGGTCCTACAGTATATTTAAATAT